>CAYNRQ010000022.1:0-16890 GCA_964399875.1 uncultured archaeon | reverse complement strand
TAGAGGTAACTATGCAGTTTCTGCATAGTTTACGGATTTAAGTTCTTAAAGCCCAATGCCTTGAAAATTTTAAGTTGTTCGTCCATGAATATATATTGATATGTGTCAATATATAAAGATTTCTGGGTTTCAAAAAAGAAGCCATACGATTTATAAGCAATCCATACAAACTATTGTTTGGTGGGTCTATGAATGCAAGAACCAAAATAATATTTATTCCAACAATCTAATTATTATTTGATGCTCCATGATTAACTTCAACAAACTCATAGACCAGCATATCTCCAGGGAGAGCCGGCCCAAGAGAATCGGGAGATACTATCCATCTTCCATAGGCCAGTGTCTGAGAAAGCAGTGGTTTTCTTATAATAGGCCAAAGGAAGCAGACACTGATCTGCTCAGGGTGTTTGAGGCCGGCAATCTGCTTCATGACTTTATTGTGGATGTTCTGAGATCTGAGAAAACGCCTGAGGTCGAACTTATTGACACTGAAGTTCCCATTAAGTACCAGAACAGGGAATTCACTGTTTCAGGAAGAGTGGATGATCTTGTGCTTGTGAAGGTGAACAGAAGCAGGGTTCTGCTGGAGGTCAAGAGCACAAAATCAATCAAACCGATTAAAAATCCCCAGAGCAGCCATATCATGCAGCTCCAGTTCTATCTTCACGCCATGGGCCTTAAAAAAGGTATTATCCTTTATATAGAGAAAAACACACTGCAGACCAAGCAGTTCCAGGTAAAGTACAACAAATCCCAGGCCTTTAAGATACTTAGAAGGTTTGAGGCCCTTCACAAGAGCCTTAAAGAAGGCAGGATGCCCGGACCCGAGGCCAGGGAAAAGGAGTACATGGGGTGGATGTGCAGCTATTGTGAATATCAGGAAGAGTGCGGAAAAGGGGAAACATAACAGCGTTATATTCTATTGCTTTTATATGAATTGAATCAATCTTATAATGATTAATACGACAAAAAAAGAAATTGAAAATATTATAATTGCAATAGTATTATTTTTACTGCTTTTTTTAATAATATATGCCGCCTTTATCAGATATTAAAAATACTTCTAGCTCACCCATCTGAGGCCTCATGTTAAAATGTTTTCTCGTATGCAGTACATGTTGCCTTCCCTAAAAATAACCTGTCTTGTCATGATCTTGGTGGATAATCCGAGCAGATCATATATTAAACGCTTAATTTCTTATTGCTAAGAATAATCAGTTATGCTCTCAAATCAATATAATCTGGTATCATCTGCTCAGGTAGTTGTTGACATAAGCGATCTTATGTCAGATGACTTGCCTCCACCCCTGATAGAATCTTGGCATTTGTTTAGAGGCAAGATGCCAAAGACCTAGTTCTTGTTAGATATTAGTCTGTTTTTAGGAGATTAGCAATATGATTACGATCAAGACAACTAAAATTAGATTGGACGATGGCAAAAAGACTGCAAGGCCTGAGCGTTTCTTTGACACAGAACCTTTTTACTGGGCTAGGAAGTACGCTAGTGAGTATGGCTGTGATCTTGCATTGCCAAATGGCTCTGGGATAGGAAATATTCTTATGTTCACTCCTCTGGTAGAGGCCCTTTCCCTAAAACTTGGGAGGTCATTAAAGATACTTACTGGCAGATTCAATCCATGGGTTGGTGTTGTGGATAATGAGTGCAGGTTTCCAGTATGGAAAGATAATCCGTATGTTTCAGTGATTGTTGATGCTGACAGGATAGATCCTGGGATAATGGAAAAGGTTGTTATGGAGGAAGACAATTATCCGCAGTTCGGGCATGTAATAGAGAATATATGCCATTGTTACGGACTTAAACCCCGCTATATGAGGCCATCGCTCTTTCTTTCTGGGGATGAGAAGGATTGGGCCATGGAGACACTCTCTGGTTTACAGCGCCCTGTTGTTTGCATCGGACCAAGTGGCACATCATCACCTCTGCCGGATTCTGGAAGAAAGGAGTAACACGGTGGTGAAGCTGTGCTGTGAGTACATACTGGATATGACTTCGGTCAGATGAGTGTGAAAGGGATTAGGAGGTTGCAAGGCCTTCTTTTCCTTTTGTATTGTAAACTTAACGGTATATATCACATTTTTTAAGCAGCAACATAGTTTATCCTGTTGAAAAATGTCATTGCAGCAGATTGCAACGGGGGGGTCAAAAATAAGGATATAGAGAACAGATAATATCACATAAATACAGAAAGGAACAGGCCTCAGGGAAATATTGGTAAAGGGCCTTGGATATTCTTGAGCAGAACGGCTGTTTTGAGAAATTAATTAATATATGCTAAAACAATTATATAATTATGCTATCCCATAAGAGGAAATATGCCAGGGCCGTTTCTATATATGTTGCAGGCATCGTGGTTATTGTTATAGGTCTTTATTTGCTGATGCGGGCAGAAAGCTTTCAGGATTCTTTCATGTTCTCTAACTCCTTCATAGTCATGATGGTTGGTTTTGCAATAACTGTTTTTGGTGGTGTTCATGGAAGGCACAGCATAATGAAAATGAAGCTCGGTATAGAGGACATGCCAAAACCCCCCAGGCCGGATGAACAGAAAAAACAAGAAAGCGCAGAGGATGAGACAAGAAAGGCCATAGAGCAATTGATTAAAGAAAGCGAAGTAAGAGCAGAGCAGATTCCTGCAAAGATAAAGCCAGCCAAGGATGAACCGCCAGCACCTGATGAACCAGAACCTCCTGAGTCAGAGGCAACAGAGCCTGAACCACCAGTGGCAAAGGCCACTGTTGTAAAGGTGTTGATGTGCCCCAACTGCGGAGAAGAAAATAAATATACTGCCAATTTCTGTGACAAATGCGGTAAAAAACTAAGAGTAAGGAAAAGGTCCAGAAAATCAGCTAAAAAGTAGCTAACAATCTTCTCAAACGGTTAACTGGTCAACTCCTCACCGCCAGCCGCATGCGTTTGTCTCGCTGGCTGAAAACACCGGTCGATAGAACGGGGAATTCTTATCTCAAACGGTTAATTGATTAGCTCCTTACCACCGGTCACATACAATTGGTTAATAAGACTGGTGGGATGCGGAGCTCCTGGTTAATTGTTTGAGAGTAATTCCGCATAGTGACTGGTGACTGTTAGCGATTGCCTTGTTTGGAACCACCGGTCAGAGACAGGGGAATTCTTATTTAAATCTTATTGAATAAATTGAGTTATGAAGGTGTTGATTTCAGATAAAAACATACATCCAGAAGCCATAGACTTGCTAAAGAATGCAGGGTTTGCAATAGCATATGCAAAGTCTACTGACCTTCTGGAAGACGGGAATGCAGAGAAATTAGAGGAAGCCAATACTCTTGTTATAAGGTATTCTACAAAGATAGACAAGGGTGTTCTGAAAAGGGCAAAAAATCTTAAGTCCATAATAACATGCTCTGCTGGAACAGACCATATTGACATAAACACCTGCGCAAAAAAGGGGGTAAAGGTCTACTCTTCTCCTGGTGCCAATGCGAACGCTGTGGCAGAGCACACAGTGGCATTAATACTGTCTGTCCTCAGAAAGGTTCATCATGCAGACAAGCACGTGAGGGATGGCAAGTGGTCAAGAGAAAATTTCTTGAGCTATGAGCTGCACGGAAAGACCTTGGGAATAATAGGCTTTGGTACAATAGGGAAGATGGTAGCAAAGAAGATGTATGGTTTTGGTATGAAGATGATAGCCTATGATCCTTTACTGACCCGGAAGCAGATAGAACATGCCGACGGCTTTGAGCACATGGGAATAAAAAAAATATCAAGACTGGATGACCTGATTAAGAGTGCAGATGTGATAACCATTCATGTTCCTTTAAATCCATCCACAAGAAAGATGATAAGTAAAAAGCAGTTTGAAATAATGAAACCAAACGCTGTTTTGATAAATACTTCAAGAGGTGCTGTTGTGGATGAAAAGGCACTGGCAAGATCCCTCAAAGAAGGAAAGATACACGGGGCAGGCCTGGATGTTTTTGAAAAAGAACCTCCAGAAAATGCAGAATTATTAAATCTGCCTGATACGATTCTAACCCCCCATATAGCCACAATGACAGAGCAGGCTGTAAAAAATATGAGCATACAGGCTGTTGAAACCTTCTTAAGAAATATTAATAAGTAGCTTTTTCTTCTATTTATATAGTAATATGCATTAAAGGTATACTATGCTTGAACTAAGATTCGATCCTAAATCAGGGATATATGCAGAAGATCCAGAAACCCTTGAGAAACTGAGGAAGAACTATTTTGGCAGTGAAAACAATGGCAAGATATTCCTGACCATAGAAGAGGCACTTTACCTTATAGGCTTCCAGAATGCTGTTTGCAGGGATATGGAAAGCAAGGCAATAAGCTTTAACAAGCTCGCTGGGCACTTCCTTCCTGATGAGCCAAGGCTTTTTATAAAATACAATGCATACAGGGACTGGAGAGACAGGGGTCTTGTGATAAAAAGGGTTGAAAAAGAGAGGAAGGCAAAATCCAAGGCCAAGAGCCTTAAGAGATACCCCATGAAGGCCATGATGCCTGAAAATTTTAAGTCAGATGCTTACTGGTATTCGCCTTCTCTTTTCTCTGTTATGGAAGACAAAACAACAGGCAAAAAACTATTTTCAGAGCACTGGATAGGTCAACTGGGCATCTATAAGCAGGAAAGGGGTGATCTGCTTAAACTTGATTTCTTTGAGAGTGTATTTCTATCAAAGCACCTTGGTGTTAATATCCTGGACACAGAAACGGGGAAAGTACTCAAACCAAAGACCATACTAAAACAGGTGATAAAAGAAAGGGAATACGCCAAGCAGTTATATGAAGTTTATGAAGACTGGAGGCTGAGGGGCTATGTGGTTAAGACAGGATTTAAGTTCGGGTCTCATTTCAGGATCTACTTCCCAGGGGCTAATCCAATGAAGACAGGCAAATGGGTTCATTCCAAGCATGTTCTTCATGTATTTCCTAAACAGCAGAAATTGCTTATTTCTGAATGGGCCAGAGCAGTAAGGGTGGCTCATGGCGTTAAGAAGACATTCCTTTTAGGCATACCAGAGATGAAGAAAGGTGACTATGTGGATTATCCAGCAGAATTCGTGGCCTACAGAAGAAAAAAGGTTGGTGGGAACTGGGTAAGGGAAACGCCTGAGGACAATCCAAGATATCTTTTGGTGGCTGTCTCAGAGGATGAACACATAGGGGGTGTTGAGCTGGCTTCTCTGTTGCAAAAGGCAAGAAATATGGGCCTTGAACTTCTCCTCTCCATAACAGACAGGGAGACATCCATAACCTACTATGTTCTTAAAAGGATAGTATTGCCGGGGTCTAAGTATGAATACTATGAGATAGAGTGGATGAAACCATGACTTAATTATTAGCAAAGCACAATAAACTAACCTCACGAATATACGTTCCTGTGCCCAGAATAACCGTGTGATAACCATCTTCGCAGCTCCCGCCGCAGTTATAATCAACTAACAGGCCTGTTTCATCTGGTTCCAGTTCAATATCTTGAAGTGGTATTGTATTTGTTTTTGGATTATAATCTGGAGGTATGTGTAAATGAATATCAAAATCATCATCTGTCAGTGCACGCCCGTGTATTGAATTTCTTATCCATATCTTTATATTTCCATCAGTGCAGTTGGGAGCATGTCCTGGATCTTTTGGTATGTAAAAAAGGGGTACATTATTACCATCAAAATAACGGACTTGAGAAATAAAAACAACTGCAATAACAATGCTGATAAATATAGGAGCAATAATCAAATAAACTTTCTTCATATTATTATATAATCTCTGTGCACTTAAAAAGTATTTCAGCTTTCAGAGTAAATAATCAGCATGAAAGCCTTTGATTTTGTTGCATTTGCCTTTGTGGTCGTATAATTGCCAGGCCTGCCGGCGCAAACACAGAGAAGATTATGCAGAATTTCATCGCAGCCCATGGTGCGGTCTTTGGAATGAATAAATCTCTTCTGAAGAAAATGTGCCGGTGTTTTTGGATTTTGTGCTTAGTATAATAATAGCCTTTTATTTTAGAAAATCAAATAATCAATATGGTCAGAATTAGACGTGAGGACAGGCTGCAGATACTCTGGGCGATTACATTTATAATGTCCGGCATAATATTCACATTCGCGTTTTGGTTCACTCCTATAATAGGCTTTCTGGCAGTTCTTGGTTACATTGTTCTTTATGTGGGCTTGGCTGTTGTCTTCCTTATGGTCTTAAAGGGAATGGAAAAATTAGAAATGCATGTCATAGAGGACCTGGAAAATAAAAAACAGGAGATAAAGGAAATAAAGAAGGCCCTGTTGAACAAATATTACAAGAAAAGAATAACCAAGGAGAGTTATCAGAAGATGCTTCAGGACTATGAAAGGCAGCTAACAGAGATTGAAATAAGGATTAAACACCTCAAAAATGCCATCTAGTTCTTGCAAGCAGCGGCTATTGCATGTTCTTTGGGCAGGCCTTTTCTTTCAGGGGGTTAGCTTTAAATCCCCTAAAAACAAGCTTTTATTTAGAATGGTGTTAATATGCCCAGCGAAAAGTCTATGAAAATCTGCATTCTTGACGTGAATTATGAGGTTGAAGAAAGGGGTGGTGTAGAAGAACAGGTTATAAAGATACTGGGCAAGACAAAAGACGGCAAGAGCGTCCTTGTTCTGGACAGAAGCTTTGATCCATACTTCTACGTGGAGCCTAAGCCAGGACTGTCCGAATCCGACATAGAGACTCTTAAGGGAAGAATACTTGAGCTGGAGATAGAAGGTCAGAAACCAAAAAAGATAGAGGAAACGGAAAAAAATTTTCTTGGAAAACCTGTAAAGCTTCTGAAGATATTCATAAACCTGCCTTCTGATGTTCCCAAGTTCAGGGATATTGTGAAGGATTGGAGTGATATAAGAGAAGAATATGAGCACGGTATTCCATTTTACAAGAGATATGTTGTTGACAGGGGCATTGTGCCAATGAACTGGGTAAGCATTGAGGGTGATGTGATTAAGAGTGAGCTGGATTTTGATATTGTTATAGAATCTGGGAAAGGGGGGATAAAGCTTCTGGAGGATAAGGAATATCCTAAATTTAACATACTGGCATTTGATCTGGAATTAATACAAAAAGATGGGGAGGAAAATATAGTTGTTGCCAGTTTTATGGATAACAGGGGGTTCAAAAAGGTCATTGTCCTTGCGAAGAACAAGGTGAGAGGAGCAAAGAATGTATTAACAGAGCAGGATATTCTAAAAGAATTCATGGATACTGTTAAGAAAAGGGATCCTGATATTATAGTTGGCTACAACACTGACAGGTTTGATTTCATTAAATTGGGGGAGAGTTCAGAAAAATATAAAACACCACTTATCCTCGGGAGGGACAAAAAACATATGGTTTTCAGAAGAAGAGGAAGGATTTCTGCAGCCAGGATTGGTGGAAGGGTTCATATAGACCTTTATGATTTTATTGAGCACATACTCGGTGCGTCCCTCTCCACAGAAGTCTTAACACTAGACAGGGTTGCAAAAGAGCTGCTGGGTATAGGCAAGGAAAACCTGAGATGGAAGGATATAGAAAAAGCATGGAAGGGGAGGGAATTTGAAAAGATATCCAAATACTGCCTGAAAGATTCCAGGCTTACCCTAAAGCTGGCTGAATACATCCTGCCCCAGATATTTGAGATAAGCAGGGTGTCAGGGCAGACACCTTTTGATGTTGCAAGGATGGGATACTCACAATTAGTAGAGTGGTTATTGATAAGAAAGGCCCATGAGGAAAATGAACTTGCTCCAAACAGGCCAAAATACGATGAAGTGATGAGAAGGAGAAGGGCTGTTCCTTATATAGGAGGTTATGTGCATATACCAAAAGAGGGGATACATGAAAACATTGCACTGTTTGATTTTGCTGCTCTGTACCCGTCAATAACAATAACCCACAACATCTCTCCAGAAACCCTGGATTGTATGTGCTGTAAGAAAAAAAGGGAAAACAAGTCGAACATGGTTCCGGGACAGGAGCACTACTACTGCAGAAGGCATAAGGGATTTGTGCCAAAGGTTATAGAGGAACTGGTAAAGAAAAGAATGGAGATAAAAGAGAAAATGAAAAAAGCAAAGCCGAACACAGTGGAATATAATTATCTGTGCAACAGGCAGTATGCATTAAAAATAATTGCAAATGCAAGCTATGGTTATTATGGATACCCGGGCTCAAGATGGTATTCAAGGGTTTGTGCTGAGAGCATAACCGCATGGGGAAGGATGTATATAAAAAAGGTCATTGGAATGGCGGAAAAAATGGGGTATGAGGTTATCTATGGTGACACAGATTCGTTGTTCTTGAAAGTGAGGAACAAAAAAGAGGCCAAGGAATTTCTGAATGATGTTAACAAAAGCCTGCCTGGTGTAATGGAGCTGGATTTCAGAGACTTGTATAAATCAGGTATATTTGTTTTGGGAAAAACAGGTGTTGCTGCAAAAAAGAGATATGCGTTGATAGACTCTAAAGGTAATATAGTTATCAGGGGCTTTGAGAAGGTCAGAAGGGACTGGGCCAATATAGCAAAAGACACACAGGAAATGGTTCTAAAAGCAATACTGATTGAAAGATCTCCTAGCAAGGCTGTGAAAATAGTAAGAAATATAATACAGAAGCTGAAAAGTAACAAAATAATGATGGATGATTTGATTATTTACACACAGATAACAAAGCCTATATCCGAATATGAACAGATTGGCCCGCACGTTGCTGCGGCAAAAAAGGCTGTGGAAAGGGGGAGGATTGTAAAGGAGGGTTCGACTATAAGTTATATCATAACCAAGGGAACCGGCTCAATATCATCGCGGGCTGAACCTGCAGAGGATGCAGATAACTATGATCCTGATTATTATATTAACAACCAGGTAATACCAGCTGCCATGAGAGTGCTGGCAGGCCTTGGCTACAGGGAAGAGGACTTCCTGAAAAAGGAAAAGATAGAACAGATCTCTTTGGAAAAATATATTAAAAAGTGATAACATGGAAGCATTGGACTGTTTGAAAAAGAGAAGGTCGGTAAGAAGATACAGAAAGGAAAGCATACCCAAGGAGATACTGGAGGATATAATAGACTGCGCAAGACTGGCCCCCTCTGCAAGGAATGAGCAGCCCTGCGAATTTGTTGCTGTAACAGATGCAGAAACACTGAGAAAGATTGCAGACATAACAGATCATGGTAAATTCATAAAGGATGCTGCTGCATGCATTCTTGTTTGCAGCAGGGGTGATGCAAAGTATTATCTGGAGGATGGGTCTGCTGCAACAGAGAACATACTATTAGCAGCAAAGGCTCATAATGTGGGTTCATGCTGGGTCGCAGGGGATAAAAAGACCTATTGCGATAAGATAAAAGGTTTATTGGGAATTCCTGAGAGTTTTAAATTAATAAGCATTGTTCCTTTGGGATATTATGATATTGAATTAAAACCTCCTGCAAAAAGAAAGTTAAAGGATGTTCTGCACTGGGAGAAATTTTAGTTTCTTCTGTGAGCGTTTTTGCCCCATCTTAACAGCGCACATTCCAGCCTTGCAAAACTCTTCGTCTTTCTGTTAATATTCTTAATACTTATACCAAGTTTCTGTGCTGCCTTTTTTATTCGCTCTGATGGTTCTGGGTCTGCTTTTTTCCATATAGTACGCATCTCGCGAAGGAATATGTTTGTGGTGACAGGGCCTATTCCCTTGAACATCTGCAGTCTTTTCTCCAGATCGCGGGGGTTCTTTGAGCTGTTGTGCAGATTAAGCAGGGAGCCGCCATACCATTCAAGCAAGTTTTTGCAGATTCCTAAAAGCCTGGTTGCTGTTGAGTAATCATAGCGAACATAACCGCCTGCATCCAGAATCTTTACCAGTCTGTCCCACCCGGCATTCAGAATCCTCCTTGGTGTTAGGATTCCTTCCTTTTTGAATTCCATATACGTGCTTTTTGCTATATTCTCTCCTATTCTCTTGCCAAAAAGTATAGAAGCCAGAAACCACTTAAATATTTCACCGGATTTCTTGGATTCCAGATCTATCCCGAGCTCTTCAGAATATGTCTGGCCGAATTCCTGAATCAGTTTGTTTATTTTTTTATTCATGTTAAGACTTTTGAGGCGCCTTGATATAGCCCTTTTCTATCAAAACCTTGATTACTATGTTGTGAATAACCAGTATAAATATCACAAATAATAGTAATGCGAATATGACGGATGACAGGTCAAAGAGCCATTGGCCGAATATAAGAGAGCTGGCATAGCCAAACCACGCAATAGCAACATGCAATAGGGCCTTTCCTATAAAAGAGGCCAGCAGGAATCTCTTGATGTTGTATTTTATAACACCGCCCAGGATGCCAACAATGTCATCAGGAAAGGGAGTTGCAGCAAAAAAAACGATAATAGAAAACATGCCGTGCTTTTCAACCCATTTCTTGGTTTTTTCAAGCATTCTCTTATGCTTTTTCTGGATAACAGCCCTTCCTCCCATGCCAAGGGCGTATCCTGTCATCTCTCCGATAGCTGCACCAGCTCCGGCTACGATACCAAGAATCCACGGATTCATCTGTGAGCCCATCATCCAGACAACAGCAAATGCAGGAACAGGGAGGATAATACTGGCATTTCCTATCAGACTAATGAAAAATATACCAAGATAACCCCACTCAGCAACAAACATGTTGGCCCACTGCCTGAACTGTAAGCCGATTGATATCAGATCTACCATATTTATTTTATATCTGCTGATAATAAAATATTATTATGAAGAGCGGATTAGCCAAAGTTATAGGTATATTATTAGTAGTTATTTTTGGAATAATGCTTATTTTTATACCAGAATTCATATTCAAAATATTTTTTGATCAAGAGTTACTACAGGGTGATATTGTAATTATGAGACTTGTTGGATTCGTGATTATTGGCATAACAGCCTTCACTTTACTCTTTAGCGGGAGGGCCAGATATGAAGGTTAAGAACAATAAAATTAAGGTAAATACAATACAGGAAACAGATATTGTAGACATAACAGAGAACATTCAGAATGTTATCTCAAGCTCAGGGATAAAAAATGGTATTGCAACTGTTTTTGTATCCGGTTCAACTGCATCTGTATCTACAATAGAGTTTGAGCCAAACCTTGTTGAGGATATGAAGAATGCAATGGAAAGAATAGTTCCTTCAAATATAAGATACAAGCACACAGAAACATGGGGAGACAATAATGGAAAAAGCCATGTAAGGGCAACTCTTATGGGTCCTAGTGTGACAATACCCTTTGAGAATGGAAAACTCATGCTGGGCACATGGCAAAATATTGTAATTTTAGATTTCGATACGAAAGCAAGAGAACGCGAGATTATTGTTACTGTAATTGGAGATTAATTGCGTATCTCAAGAATTGAAGGTAGTGATTGTTGGTTTTTGAGAGAACCCGTGTCTCGCGAGATGCTGGCATCTCTGCATCCGGTTCGTGGTTGAGACGCAGGTTCTTATTATCAGGATCTTTTTATTTCGAATTTTTTTCCTTTTATGCTGAATTTAATTGTACCTATGGGGGCAAGAAAATTATTATAACCTTATTAGTGAATATTGTTTACCGAATCTTTCTTCCAACGCCTTTAAGTCTAATTCTTTTTTTCCTTTTTGTGATTGGTATACAAGCAAAGCAAGAAGCACCAGCAGAATAGCCACACCTGCAATAACAAGCACTATCCAAGGGAAGGGTTCACGTTCCCGTGGGCTGTATTCATTGCTATAACAGTATCCGCTTTTGTAAAGAATACCGTTGCAGAAGCATCCCATTTCTGGTATCTTTCCGTCACCGCATGTTGCATTCTGTCTGTTTAAACAATTCTCATCTGTTTCTCCATCGCAGTCATTGTCCTTTTTGTCACATATCTCTATTGAAGGTTCAACAATCCCTATGCAATCACCCCACTGACCGTTTACGCATATCATGTTCCCCTCACTGCATTCTCCAACATTGGACCCGCATGGTTTTTTCTCTCCCTCTGTACAAGGAGTGGACGGAAGAGGTAATTGTCCGCCACCGGTCTGGACTGTTATTCTCTGTTCACCACCTATATTTTCATCGCTGCCCATGCTCTCAATACGATATGTTCCTGCAAACACATACTCACCTGTGGATGGGGGGGCCTGTATAATATATGTAAAAGAAGTGTCAATTACCGGGGTTGCAGATCTGTTTAAACGCACCTTCTTCAAATGGATTTTACCATCTCCACACTTAGATGTATCATATTGATTGCATATACTACTAAGGTCAGCAGTGGATGAATAATTAAGACCGCCTTCATCAATAACTGTCCAGCCATCTGGGATGATCTCATCTATTATATAAAATCTGTCAGTAGGCAGTACGCCTACCCTTAGGGTAACAGAAACCCTGCCTTCTGGTTCAACTGTATCTGGGGATATCTCTCTGTTAACATATGGACTGTCAGCAAATCTTATGGTATAGCCCTTGGCTTCATTGTATAGATAGAACCCCAATATTGCAACTATCAATAAAATAATAACTGCGGGGTTGTTTTGTGTATTCATGCATGTCATTATATAGTTATATTTTCTGGTATTTATGTTTCTTTTAATAATAGTTCAGAATCATTATGCATGGATTTTCTGAAAAACACAATAAGTACAATCAATATTCCTGTAATCACTATTATTGCTATGCGTGTAAGGGTTTCAAAGTCTAACTCTTTTAGCCATGAAGGACCTGCCTCGCAATTCCTAACCTCCAGTGGTTTTTCATTAAATGTGTTGCATTTATTTGAATCATAGCAAAGCCTTGTCTGAACACCATCTGCACAGGTGCTCCATGCAGAGCATGTCCATCTCTCCTCGCAGACTACAGAGCCCGGATTGCATGATAAAGAGCTTATATTGCATCCATGGTAACACACCTCTAATGTATACCACAGGGCATCTGACCTTTCCTCGCATCTCTGGAGGTAATTGCCCAGACATCTCTTTTCACCAACTGTACACACCCGTGTATCTTCTTCGCATTGTGATGTATTCCATGCACATATTGGATAATCCTCCCATACAGCTGAGGCGCATGGCTGCACAGGCTGATCACCACAGGACAAACTTGGGCCTGGAGTAACAGATGGTTGTTCTCCATCCCCGCCAGGTGGTTGCCGGGAGCAGACTCCACAGTCAGTTTCACAGTTAGAGCAGGATTCATCCACATCACTATCACAGCTGCCGTCACCACAAAAGTGTTCGCCTGTTGAGTAATTGCTGAAACCTTTAACATAAAATGTTATGTTTGTTTGACCCATATACTGCATTATCTCACAGTCTGAACAGATATCACCATTCTTTAGTATTATTGGTTTTGTCCATGCAAGATTGAATAACCTTATTATTGCTGGTTTATTGAGCATGTTTAGAGCTGCACTGTCAATATCCACAAGATTATGGGTCATATCCACATTAGAATCAAAATCCATTGGTGTATATCTTGAATCAATAGCAGAAAATAAGATTGGTGTGGTTTTTCCTATGAACTTTATCTGGCCAATGTTTGTTATTCCCAGTGTCATGTTTGTTATGTTTAAAAGGTCTGTTCTGTTAAAATCTGTTGTGAGATCAGGGGTAAACTTTGTTGCAATTGGTCTTGGGCAGCCGAATATATTTACAATACCAACATCTTCTGGTGCTGTATTAGGACACCTGTCATTCAGGTTTGGTACACCATCCCCGTCATCATCTGCTTCACAATCTCCAACATACTCACAATGATAATTTTGACACTCATTTGGTTCGCACACGCCATTATCCCCTGTTAACGAGCATGCTGTCTCTTCTGCAGGATGATCAAACACAGCTATTGATGTTGAGTTGCACGATCCATAAGCACATACAGGACTTGTTGGGCACTCTATTGGTTCACAGTAGCTGTCATCTGCCTCGCATACTCCTGACATGCCACTTGAATCTGAGCATACAGCACACCCTGTACATTGTCCTATGTCTGGGTTATTATCATTGCAGTCTGTACCTCCATAAGCAGTTGCATTGTTCATGTCTCCGTCCAGGTCATAATCCCTTGTTAAAGAATTACAGTCATCATCCCTTCCGTTGTAAGAGATTTCTGTCATGCCGGGATTAACTTCTGTGTCAGTTTCATCGCAATCATATCCAGGGGTGGCGGGACTGCAGCTTCCTGTTCCATTATAACCATCTCCATCTGTATCAGTGCATGGGCAATCGCCACAATCTGCTGGGCATGCAGAACAGTTCTCATGTGATTCATAGCAGTAATCGTCCCCGCAGACAGACTCCTCAACAGTGTATTCTGTGAAGTTAGGGACAAGGAATGTGATGTTGTCTGGGTTTCCCGGACTCCCTGAATACTCCTCGGGCCTTAATATTATGCAATTAAGGCACACCCTTCCGTCTTTCTTTATAACAGGCCTCTGAATTGTGAGATTGAAAAGTCTTATAATGGCCTTTTTATTCAGCATTGTAAGCACCCTGGAGTCAACATTTACCCTGCCTCTTTGTATATCCACATAAGAATCCAGATTCAATCGTCTCGCGGTTAAGGCTATGTAGCTTAATAATCTCGTTTTTCCTATGAACTTTATCTGGCCAATGTTTGTTATTCCCAGTGTCATGTTTGTTATGTTTAAAAGGTCTGTTCTGTTAAAATCTGTTGTGAGATCAGGGGTAAACTTTGTTGCAATTGGTCTTGGGCAGCCGAATATATTTACAATACCAACATCTTCTGGTGCTGTATTAGGACACCTGTCATTCAGGTTTGGTACACCATCCCCGTCATCATCTGCTTCACATCCACCGGCATATCTGCAGTTATAGTCTTGACATCTTATTGTACACACGCCTATGTCACGTACAATAACACAGGTTGAATTTTCTGTAGGGAATTTAAATGCTGGTATAGATGTGAGGTTGCATCTTCCATATCCGCAAAGTCCTGTGCATTTAATATCAGGGCATATTTTCCCATCTATACATGTCCCTGCAATACCAGACGGATCAGAACACACAGCACATCCCCTGCACTGTCCTATGTTTGGATTATTATCATTGCAGTCAATATTATCATGCACACCATCATTGTCCTCGTCATCTGTTGTTACCCTTAGTACATCAGAAACATTAAAGATGGATGTGTTTGATTGCAGCATGGCCTTAAAGAAGTATTCTGGATCTGATGTTGCATCACCTGTGTCTCTTTTCCATACAACATCCCATTCCTTTGATGCGCTGCCCCCGCTCATAGCCATGGTGCCAAGATCTATATCAGAGACTATTTCACTTGTTGCCCCGTCTGTTTCCCATAGCTCCAGTTCTATGATATCTCCATCTGCACAGTCACTGCCTCTCACTGAAAGCGTCACTGCCTGGCCGTCATATATCTGTGATTCATTCCAATCAGCATCTGTTATCAGACAGCAAATCCTATCACTTCCATCGCAGTCCTCATCTATCCCATTGCCGCATATCTCTGCTATTCCTCTAGTAGCTCCCCGGCCTGTAGAGGGGTTGCAGTCACAGTATTGATTTGAACCTGGATTGATGTAGTATCCTATTGATGGGGTATCGACACAATCATTTCCCCCGGATAAACAGCATTGGATGGTCCCTGTGCAGGAATAAAGTGAATCCCTCACCATGCCAGCATCACAGTAATCGTCATCGTCATCGTCACAGCCCTCATCCACAACCATGTTAAAATTATCATCAATTCCATTGCATATCTCAGTACTCACTTCAACAGCGATGGTGTTATCTCCTCTTATATTTTCTTCACTAATCATGTTTTCTATTCTAAATATACCTGAGAACGTATATGTACCAGCGGATACAGGCGCCTCCAAGATATATGTATATGAAGTGTCATCTGCGCCTGATATAACAGCCTTCTTAAGATGGCCTGCTTCAGAAGCGTTGATTTTCCCTGCATCAACAAGATCTCCACTGTCTATTATGGTCCATCCGCGTGGTATTATCTCCTCTATCAAATAGAACCTATCGCCTGGTATTATGCCCACATTCAGGGTGACAGAAACCCTGCTTCCTGGTGTAACAGGGCCGGCTGGCAAAACCCTGGTAACATGCCGCACAGTGTCAAATCTTACAGTGAAAAAACCTGTAAGAATGCTCTGCAAAAACCAAACTAATATTATTGCGGCGATAATAGGAACTATTATGCATTCCCTTTCCATATTTTCATTATTTATATATTGTCAGAGAAATCTTATATTGTTGCTATTTTACTTTTTGATGTAAAAAACAAGCACGATAACAATTATTATGATTACTATAGCAATTATTATCGGAATATTTGTGTCCATTGGTGGTGACGAAGAAACAACTATGGTTGATTGTCCTGATATTGTTGCATTTGTCTCCATACCCTCTATAATATAAATGCCATAAATAGAATAAGAACCCTCTGCTTCCGGCGCCTTTACAGTGTAGGCATGTGCGGTATCTGCTGCATCTTCTATTACAACCATCTTCAGATGATCATTAGGATCCTTTATGAGTTCACCAGGGTTTTGTATTTCTAAATCCTTTGACGGTATTTCCTCTATAATATAGTATCTTTCACCCTCTTTAACATCCACATTCAGTGTTACTGTTATTGTCTGATTAGGCCTGGCAACACCCGGGTTTATAGACCTTGTCACACTTCCCGGAGAGGCCTTAATATTGGCTATAAAAACAGTAATAAGAATCAGAAACATGAGCACTATAATGCCTGTTCTCACAGTATTCATAAATATATTTGGCTTTCTTTGCTTATAAATATTGGTTCATCCACCGGTCACCGCTCGCCTGACATATTAGTGAACTCGCTATAGAGCGGT
>CAYNRQ010000021.1:0-17620 GCA_964399875.1 uncultured archaeon | reverse complement strand
CCATGAAAGGGAAACAATATATTTATATGTGTAGCTATTATTATTATGCCAAAACAAAAATTCCCTGAAGCTGAAAAAAGGATATTTCAAAGAGTATTTATTTGTATGAAATGCGGAGCGAAGAACAGGGGTGATTTGCTTAAGGTTAGGGCAGGAAAGGTTAAATGCAGAAAATGCAAGTCAAAACAGCTGAGACAAATTCATAAAGAACATAAGGCATAGTTGATATAGATGGGTGGAAGAAAAAGATTCTATAAAAGGGGATGGCATCACACAAAAACCAGAGGCAAGGAAACGATGGTTATCTGTAGTTTTTGTGGTAGAAAGGTCCCAAAATACAAAACATTTTCTATTGTAAAAGGATTTAGGATAAATGACCCCCTCTTAAGAAAGCAGTTCAGATCAAGAAGAGGTTTATCCATACTGCAGAATAAAATGCAGGTTTGTCCTGCGTGCGCAAGACATCGAAACATAGTAAGAAGGAAAAGGTAATTTAAATTCAGAAACAAATATTATACTATGAGCGATAAAATATCAAGAGCTTATAAAAGACTATCTGTTACTATTTTTGGCGGACTTGTAGATCGTTGGATCGAGAATTTCAAGCCCCTAAAACATCATATAATGGCTGCTAATATCAGGATACTATTAAAGACATGGGTTTGCATGATCTTCTTAACATCTACCCTTGCCTTTCTTGGAGCTTTTATCGCAGCAATAATCCTGCATTCCCTGTTTGAATTTGATTGGTTGATGTCAGTGTATATCTGGATATTTGTTCCTGTGTTGTCAGGGTTGTTCACTTTTTTGATTTTTTATATCTATCCTATTCAAAAATCGAACAGCATAAAAAACTCAATAGAAAAAGACATCCCCTTTGCCTTGGCTAATATAAGTGCTATAGCCAGTTCTGGTATACCTCCAGAGGCAATGTTTGAACTTATAACAGAGTTTGAAGAATATGGGACCATAGCTGAACAGGCTAAAATCATAGTAAGGAATATAAAAACATTTGGTATGAGCTCTACCAAGGCCATAACAGATGTTGCCAACAGAACGCCATCTGAAGAATTTAAACAAATTTTAACAGGCATCACAACAACTATTGAAAAGGGAGGTAATCTTGTTGATTATTTGAATGAGATGTCTGACAGGGCTCTGTTTGATTACAGAATTAAAAGAGAGAAATATCTAAAAACATTATCAACATATGCAGATATATATACAGCCTTGCTGGTTGCTGCACCATTAATGATGCTTTCTGTTCTTGGCATAATGGCCATAATAGGCGGAACGGTTCTTGGTTTGGGTATACAAGAGCTCATCTTCTTAATAACATGGATTGTTCTTCCTGCATTGAATGTTGGGTTTATTTTATTTGTACACATGACATATCCTGGTCTATAAAACCCAGGCACCATTGTTTCCCTGACTGGATAATCATTAGGAATCTGCATCTCAAATGTGAAGCGGGTGCAGAAATGTCAGCAACTCGGTATCATCTTGACACTGAGACGTTTCGCGTCTTGCGAGACACGAATTTTCTAGAGAACCAGACAGTCACTGTATCAATTAGTCATCGCCACCCCCCTCACCTGACTTATTATGATCTGGTCTTTCCGCCAGATATGTTAATTGTTGTACCTGTTATATAGCTGGCTTTTTCCGAAGAAAGGTAAAGAATAAGATCTGAAACCTCAGCTATCTTTCCTACCCTTTTCAGGGGCACTGAAATATTCTCATAACTTCTTCTTAATTCATCTACTGTCATCCCCCTTCCATAGGCAAGTGCATCTTCATATGCATTGTTTCTAAGTGCAGTGGGCTCTAGAATGCCAGGAGCAATCCCAACCACTCTTATATTGTATTTTCCTAGTTCCTTTGCCCAAGATCGCGTGAAAGCATAAAGTGCTGCCTTGGTTCCAGCATAACAACTCTGCCCCTCAGAGCCCTCAAGTCCGCATTCTGATGTCACATTGATTATCACGCCTGATTTTCTTTTGATCATTTCTCTAGCAACAGCCTGCGAACAAAGAAATACCCCCTTTTGATTCACTGCTGTCATCATGTCAAATCTTTTTTCGTCGAGTTCGTATTTTCCCTTCGGCTGTTCTGGATCAACCAACAGGAGTGGATAGTGTATCCCCGCATTGTTGATTAATATATCTATCTTTCCGTGCTTCTCTATCACTGTCTTTACTGCTTCTTCAACACTTTGTCTGGATGTGACATCTGTTTTGACAAAAAGATGTTCTGCGCTTTCTTGTTTTGATAGTATTTTTGCTACTTCATGACCGGCATCACTTATATCTGCTATAACAACGCTTGCGTGTGATTCAGCAAATGCCTTTGCCGTTTCCCTGCCTATGCCTGATGCGGCACCTGTGATAAATACTACCTTATCTTTAAAAGAAATATGCATATTATTCCTTGGTAGAATAGTTTTAAATAAGAATTCCACCGGTCTCTGACCGGTGGTTCCAAACAAGGTAATCGCTAACAGTCACCAGTCACTATGCGGAATTACTCTCAAACAATTAACCAGGAGCTCCGCATCCCGCCAGTCTTATTAACCAATTGTGTGTGACCGGTGGTAAGGAGCTAATCAATTAACCGTTTGAGAAATTTATTCGATTGTTTTCAGGCCTGTTGATGATTGCCATATTTTTTCTATAATTTTTTTAGACTTTGTTTTATAGGGTGGGAGATTTTTCTCAACCCATTGCATTATAGTGTCCTTATCTTTATGATATAAATTGATTAATTTACAAACCTCATTGAACTGTACAACACCATATTTCTGCATCCATTCCAGAACTCTTTTTCTATTTTTTATCTCCTCTGATATTTTTGAATAGGGTATGCCTCTCTCAAAGGATAATCTTCTTAGTATCTCTGATGACTGGATATCATTTTTAAATCTGTCTGATGACGGAATCCATGCAAATGTTTTTATAATATGGGCCTTTCCTGTGTGGGTATCTATTGATTGTATTTCATTTATCTCCTTTACCCTTCTTGATGATTTTCCTTTTTCCTGCGCATTCACCATAACTATAACAGCATCTAATGATTCTATTAAGGAAGGTGATAATTCTATTGGCGGCGTTTCTAATCTTTTTATAACATCATCCACAGAACCTGCATGGATTGTTCCCAGGCTTGGATGTCCGCTCGTCATGCCCTGAAACATAACATATGCTTCTTTTCCCCTCACTTCACCTACAACAACGTAGTCTGGATTCTGCCTGAAAGATTCCTTTAGGAGGTCATAAAGTTCTATTTCTCCGTATCTTTTTCCACTAGCTTCTGGTATACCAAAACCCGTCCTCGAAACAGAAGGTATCCAATTCTCATGCGGGAGGTTGATCTCTCTTGTGTCCTCTATGCTTATAATTTTTTTTTCAGGAGATATGAACATGCTCAGAACATTGAGCATGGTGGTTTTTCCTGTGGATACCCCGCCACAAATAAGGAGTGATATATCATAATCGAGCAAGAACCATAGATAAGCCATCATATCTGCTGATGTTGTTTTTAGATTCAGCATATCTATTGGTGAGAACGGGTTCTTTCTGAATTTCCTTATAGAGAATGTGGGCCCCCTTGTAGTCACATCCTTTGCTAGTGATGCCTGGACCCTGGATCCATCTGGCAGGGTACCGTCCAGTAATGGTTTGGCATAGGATATGTATCTTCCGCAGCGTTCAGAGAGTTTAACAACAAAATTGCTTAAATATCCAAAATCATTATAAATTATGTTTGTTTCTATTGATCCGAATTTTCTGTGGATTATGAAAACGGGTGTGTTAAATCCGCTGCATCCTATATCCTCTATGTATGGGTCATGCATGAGGGGTTCTAATTCATTAAGACCGATAAAATCCCTGATAATGTAATACATAATTTTGGCATATTTGTCTGGAGAAAGTTTCATTCCTGTATCTTCTATTATTTCATTGACCTTGTCTTGTATGTATTTTATTGCTAGACTTCTTTTCTTTATAACAGAAAGTTTTATGTCTATAAGCTCTATCAAATCGTTCCTTATCTTTTTTAAATTCTTTTCTTCATATGGGGTCAGTGTTGGTTCTATAATATTATAAATAAGTTTTTTGTCTTTGGGTATCCATTTGATGTGCGCATAAACAAATGGCTCAAGCAACGGATACTTAACATTAACCTTTGATATTAATCTAAAAGAAGGCAGTTTTATCAGATGCCTGGGTTCCCTTATAGATATTTTTGGATAAGCTGGTCTTAGTCTTTTTAATTTTTTTCTGATCGCACCTTTAATTTTCTTGAGATTAATACTCTTCATACTCCTGACCTGTTTTATTATTGATTCCTATTATTTATAGAATTAATGTGAATCCACTTTAATAAACCACATTTGCTGATTCACAAACTACATCTTTGCAGCCAGTAACTAAAATGCAGAGATGTTTCTTGCCTCAAGAGACAAGAAACTACCTTTTAATAAATGCCTCTTCCGCAGGATAAACAGTGATACCCTTATTGCTAATATCATAGGGGTGAAGTTTTTGCGAATGGCGTGAGCCCCTTAGTTTCCATATCTGCACCGCCCTGGAGAATGTTGAGTCCAATCTCTCATAGTAGAGAACTATAACACTATCAGCAACAAACTCCTCAACACCGTATCTGGATATCCCAGGCCTTCCGTAAACCATTTCTGATACTATTATAGCTGTGCATTGAAGCCTCCTCAGTATCAGGGATAAATTATATATCATCCTTCTCAGCTCAGCATCATCCTTAACATAAAGACCCAGTGCAGATATAGAATCTATAACAACCCTCGGTGCCTTGACGTCTCTTATAGTCGATTCCAGAATCTCAAAAGCATCTTCAATTCTGTATGGATCATATCTTATAAATGCGAGTTTGCCTGATTTTTCTAATTGCCCCAAATCCCACCCAAACTGCTTTACATTTCCCTTTATATATTGTATTGGCTCCTCAAAGGACAGATAAACAGCATTTTGATTGTATTTTTTAATTCCATAATAAACGTACTGATTACAGAAAATTGTTTTTCCTGTTCCGCTTGTACCGGTTAATAAAACGAGCTGATTTTTTGGTATACCACCACCCATCAGGGTATCCAGCCCCGGCACACCTGTTTTTACTCTTTCCATACTCCATACCGCAACCTAAAATTTAAGTTTTTATAGTATTATTTTAACTCTTTATAATATAAATGATGGGGGGATACAATGGACGATTCAGAAAAAAAGAAGATAAATGCAGTCATATCGGAACTTGAAAGGATACGGGGAAGGCACACAGAGCTTGTATCTGTTTACGTGCCGGCCGGGTTTAATTTAGCCAAAGTTGTAAATCAGCTAAAGCAAGAACAGTCAACTGCCCAAAACATAAAGAGCAAAACAGTAAGGAAGAATGTTTCAGGCGCGCTTGAAAAAATACTGCAGCATCTGAAGTTATACAAACAAACACCTGAGAAAGGTTTGGCTATATTTTCGGGCAATGTGTCAGATAAAGAAGGTGTCGCTGACATAGAGATCTGGAGTATAGAACCACCTGAGAGCATAAAGGTCAGAATGTACAGATGCGACCAGAGCTTTATTCTGGACCCCCTAAGGGGGATGATAAAGGAAAAGGAAATATATGGTTTGATAGTTTTGGATAAGTCAGAAGCTGATATAGGCCTTCTAAAGGGAAAGAAGATCCAGGGCCTGAAACACATGGAGTCCATAGTTCCTGGTAAGACCAAGAAAGGGGGGTGGTGCATTCATGAGGATACTAATATAGAGACAAACAGCCATGAGCCTGTTAGAAACATGAAAGGGGGTGACAGGCTAAAGGCTTTTGATTTTAAAAATAAAAAAATAGTAAATGCTGTATGCAAAAGGATATTTTCAAGAAAGGCAGAAAGGGCTTATAACATCAGAACAAAAAACTCGGATATCACAGTCACACCCGAACATTTGTTTTTTGTATCACTAAATGAGGAGACAAAAGCGGCTGAGTATCTAAAGGTTGATGATTTTGTGCTGCTTTTCGACGGAAAAAACATTAAAAAAGAAAGAATTATCTCCAAAAAAGAAATAAGAAAGCCAAAGGGCCTTTTCTATGATATGGAGATTCCTGAATACCAGAATTTTATTGCAAACAATATAATTCTGCACAACTCCCAGGCCAGATATGCCCGGATCCGTGAGGGTTTATTAAATGACTTTCTTAAGAAGGTCGGGGAAATAGCTTCCGCACAGTTTAAGGAATACAAGGATCTTAAAGGTATTATAATAGGTGGACCAGGCCCGATCAAAGAACATTTTATGGATGGCGATTATCTGGATTATGATATAAAGAAAAAGATTCTTGGCGTCGTAAACACTTCTTATACAGCTGAACCCGGCCTGAAGGAAACAGTAGAGAGATCGGATGAACTAATATCACAGGCAAGTGTAATAAAGGAGAAACAGTTGTTAGAAAGGTTTTTTAATGAGTTTGCCAAGGATTCAGGACTTGCCATATATGGCTTAAATGAGGTTATGGATGCCCTTAAAGCAGGTAATATGGAGTTGCTTTTAATCTCAGAGGCCTTTGATTGGATTAAGGTTAAGATGAGATGCCCTAAATGTGATAAGCTTGTAGAGAAAACAATAAGACAAGAACAAGTGGATGATTTTAAATGTGAAGAGTGTAAGTCTCAAATGGAGATTATAGAAGAAAAGGAACTGGAGGAGAAGATAATTAAGACAGCCGAGGATATGGGAACGCAGATTGAAATAATATCTGTAGATACGCCAAAGGGGGAACAATTAAAAGAGCTTGGGGGGATAGCAGGCATTCTCAGGTACAGAAAAGAGTAATGGGTTTCAAACGGTAGTCGGTTAGCTCCTTGCCACCAGTCACATACAATTGGTTAACAAGACTGGGGGATGGGGAGTTCCTCTGTTCTGCAATGGGTGAAAGCAGCGCTTGCAGAAATTCTTAATATCAGGAAAGGGACCATGCCTCTGACCATCTGCTTCTAAGCTCTTCCCATGTTAGCTCTTTTCCCCTTAGTTTGAAAATTATAATCAGAATGAATAGTACCACTAATATGGCAATGCCAGCCATTACAAGGGTTGCTGGTATGCCAAAAAGTGAACATGGATTCTGACAGATTTCCCCACAATCCACACCCTCTTCAATACCATCCTGAACACCATTACTGCACATTATTTCAAAATATCTGGCACAATCAATATTCTCATCTATTTCGCCGTTGCAGTTATCATCCAACATATTGCATTTCTCCTCTGATGGGGCCACTGAACCAACACATTGGCCCCACCTTCCTCCGGAGCATGTCTGTATACCCTTTCTGCAAACACCAGTATCTGATCCGCATTCAATGGTTGAACCCTCTATACATGAACATTCCTCGTCTGTGCTTCCATCACAATCATTATCTATCCCATCACCACATATCTCTGTCTGTGGTTCTATTGCTCCAATACATGAACTCCATTGACCGTTTGTGCATATTTTTTTTCCTGATTTGCATATTCCATAATCTGTTCCGCATGTCTGGTTTATGCCATCCACAACACCGTCACAGTTATTGTCCAAGCCGTCGCAAATCTCTTCCTGTGGTTGCGGTTCATTAAGACACGGACCCCACTGGCCGTTTGTGCATGTTGTGGTTCCACCAGGAGCACAGATACCTTTGTTATTTCCGCAGTTCCTTGTATCACCATCTGTACAGTAGGACACAGTGAAATTGTGATGTTCTATTTTATTATTAAGATGTATATCAGTCACATTTAATGAGAAATTGTGTTTGCCGAAATCATGTTCTTCTATTACCCATTTTATATTCCACAATCCTGGATTTTTAATCTCGTCTGCTGGGTCAATCACTAAACCTTTGTATATGAAATCTGCACTCCTTATATCAAAATTATCCCTTATTATAGCATTTACTGTAAGACTATTACCTTCAATGACAACAGAATTATAATCTAAACTTATATCCGGTGGGTCAAGATCCACTTTTGTTATTGCAGCTTCAGACCAATTGCCTATGTTATTAGCCTTGTCTGTTGCCCTGCATCTAAAATAATACAAGCCATTAATAGCATCAAATGTGTATAAAGTTTCTGTTGTGTGATAACCTTCACTATCACCTAAATCCACCCAATTAAGATTGTTTGTGCTTATTTCAATATCATAGTATTGCACACCAGAGCCAGATTCATCACTTGACCAGCTGATATTGAAGGGATTTGCTTCTGCATTCACCTGTTCCGGAGATGTCACCATGCAGTCTGGTTTAAGTGTATCGATTGTGATGTTTTTTGGTTGCGAGTAATCTCCTATCTGACCGAATATATCCTTTGCATTAACCCTGAAATAATAAGTATTTGTGTTTTCTGCATCTGTGTATGCATTCCATGATGATTTTGTAGTTAGCCAGTCGGTCCAGTCCTGAATCAGTGCTGTATCCTGCATTATTTTATACTGCACATTGTATTCATCTATCCCAGACCCAGATCCGTCATCACCCAGCCAGCTGATTGTAAGATTTGTCTGATTTGTCCATTCGGGCAGATCAGATATTTCCGCTATTGGCGGGTTTTTATCAACAAAGGTGGAAACAGGCGAGGAATATGTTCCTATCACATCTATGCTGTTGGTTGCCTTGCATAAAAAGCTATAGCTTCCGTCTGTTTCTGTTGGGAACTCTGCTGTTTTTATTGAGCCGTCAAATGTTTGCCAGTGTGTTAAATCCTCTGATGCACTTGTCCTGTAATAATATATATCATAACTCTTTATTTCATAACCACCTGAATCTGAACTCTCCCATTCTAAATGAATATCTGTAGTTGTATGTTCTGGTAAATCGCTTATTGTGCAGGTTGGCAGGCTTGTATCCATTGTTATAACATGAGAGTTATGCACTGTCTCTGCATTGCCCAGATTGTCAGTGGAATAGTATTTTATAATCTTTCTGCATGTGCTTCCAAAAGGGCATGTGAGTTTTATTGTTTCTCCCTCTAAAGATGGATTACACCCTGCTTCACCATCATTGTATACACAGTAATAGATTTTATTGCACCCAGAGGATGTGTCTAAACAATTCAGTTCTATTGTGTGAGGACTTCCATGTGGAAGATTATCTGAGTTGTCTGTTGTTGTTGGCGGGGTTGTATCGACCTTTAATATACTTGCGGATGTATATGAAGTGGTGAGTCCTGCCCCATTGGTAACCCTGTATTCAAACATATAGCATGTATCAGAAACAGTTTCCACGCTAACCATCGTTTTTCCTGGTGTTGATTCACCCTCTGCTTCCCAACCACCAAACAGGCCACAAACACCATCCGCTATATCTGCTGTTTTTTTGTACAGCTGGGCGGTTAATATGCCTGTTTGCGCATCACCGCCTTCTATAACACTTATTTCTGCTGTGTTATCATTTTCATATCCATCTCTATATGATACAGAACCGCCTGCTGGCGGGGTTGTATCGACCTTTAATATAGCTTCTGATGTATACGTTGTTTCAAGCCCTATACCATTTTTAACGCTGTATTCGAATTTATAGCACTTACCTGATTCTATTGCCACTGTTACAGATATCGTGCTTGGGTCCTGCGCTCCCTCTTCAACTGGTCCGCTGAATGTTCCACAATTGCCACCCAGCAGGAGCGCTTCTCTTTTGTATAACTGCACTGAATCTATTCCTGTTTCAGGATCATCACCCGGATCAACAGCAACTATTGTTTCTGTATCTGTTTCATACTCATTATAGGATACAGAACCGCCTGCTGGCGGGGTATCATCCTCACCTGCAGAGCAGCACACCTTGATTCTGTAAGGATCTGTTACACAATCTGCAACATGAGCATTTGTATCTCCTGATATTGTAGCAAGGCATGTATATCCTGACCCCAGATCCGCGCAGGTTCCTGTTGTGTAATCACAATCCATGGAAAGGGCCTGTGTTGATGATATACAAACATCTATACCATAATTATTTAATGTGCTTTTTTCAGCATGGGCATTTGTTGCGCCAGATAGTTTTATAATAACATCATATGTACCAGAACAGCTGGTGCCCAACCCCGCACCCTCACAGCATACTTTGTAATCATAATCAGAGCCACTGGATAACTCAGCATGGGCATCTGTCAGTCCAGACATCTTAAAGATAGTCGCACCCGGACAGTCTGTGGTAACCGAACAGGTAATGGCCCTGGAACCTTCAACAAAAAACACTAAGAAAAGGGATGTTATCAAGATAATTAATTTTTTGTTCATATTTATCCATATTAATCATTAGAAGGGTGTTATACACTGCACCTCTAGGTCCTCTCTTAGATGAGTTGCAGAATAGGCTTTAATCCCTGTCATCAGCTGGCCATCAGGGCATGTTGCTGTATGAAATTTCCATGTCTCGGCTGTTGTGGGGCCTTTATTAGGACTCCATGCAGGCAGACCTATATTTGCACCTGTTAGTTTCCTGCATTGTATGGACATATACTCGGAATGGCCATTGCTTCGGATCTTAATCCCAGATGCCACATATCCCTGCTGTATATTGCAAAGAGATTCATGCATATTGTTATTTCCTGAACTCTGTGTTGAATCCTGATATTCCCTGGCTCCCAGTGATGCTGATTCAAGACCAGGAAAATTATCCATTTTCACACACTCTGATGTTTCCCATCCGTCATAATTGCCATTCCAGCTATAAATCCTGAAACCTGTCATAATATAACCATCAGGGCATTCTGTTGTATGGTCTTGGCTGTCATCCCATACATCCTTGCTCTGATCCATCCAGTACCTTATGCCCGTGGATTCTGGCACATATCTGTACCATATCTCAAACTCCACTTCTTCTATATTATCACCAGACCACCCAAAAACAATACTATTCACAGAAGGAACTGTATATGTTTCTGAAAAGCATCCAAAATATCTCGAACAGTAATTATCAGCATACGTATAAATTTCATCATTTATTATCATATAGGCGGTATCAATGTCATCCTTTCCTGTGCCCTTGTCCCTTTCTATACATATAGTGTTGTGCTGGTCACTTTTATGGCCTATACAAAAAGCATCGGTGTTGTCCCTCACCTTCATCTTTAATTGTATATCCTTTCCTGCAACATCCTCAGGAAGATCATTAACAGCGACTAGCATGTATTGGCTGTAACTAGGATTGAACCATTCAGAATAGTCTGTTGGTGAAACAGTCAGAATGTATTCCCTTATCTTTCCACTTCCGCTTGCAAGGATTTGCCACCCCTCTGTTGGACTGCCACCTCTACCAGTAATCGAGTCAGCAACCTCGGCTCTGTCAATAACACCATCGCCATCAGCATCCACTGATGTCAGATCTACAGCAGTTCTTGTTATTGACTGCAAAGGATGCCAGACCAATGGCTGGGCTGTTGCAAAACCTATCCCTGCAACAATTATTATAGATATTATAAGAAAAACGAGATGCTGCTTATCCACATTAAACTCTATCTTCATATTATATAATTATTCTTTTACCTAATAAACTATTTTTTATGTTAATCTTTTAATCTTTTCTTCCATGTCTTTTTTCAATTCCTGACCTTTGTCCTCTTTTTTAAAATAATCTGTCTTGGCGGCAAGAGAGAGTTTGGCTGAAATAATCCTTGCCACCTTCCCTTTCTTTTCTTTTGGAGCGTTTTGTACAAGCGGGTGAGCAAATATTATACCGTACTTGGGGGCCTTTCCTTTTCCCTTTAGATGCCTGAACAGGGCCTTTTCTGCACCAAGGAGCTGTATTGCAGATGAAGGGAATTTTGCCAGTTTCTCCAGACCACCTGCACTGGCCAGGAGCTTTGCAGCAAGAACAGGGCCTGCCACAGCAGAAAGGTTGGGTGTTGTCTCCTTTGTGGCTTTATCTATATACTTGCCAAGCTCTTTCTTGACATGGAACATGCCCAGAACAGTTTTAGAAAAGAATTGCAGTTGTTTCAGGTCTTCTGGAGAGAAATCCATGCCAGCCGACCCTTCTATAAGGTTTTTGATCTCCTTGTCCTGTATCTTCTCTTTTCTTCCCTTGGAAACCATTTCCACAAATTTCTCATGGTTTCCCACAGTCCTCTCGGCCTCAGGAAAATAAAGGGCGTACCATTCCCTCAGCCTCTCAACAAAAACATTAAGAACCCTGTCAATTTCATCAGCCACTCCTATGGCCTGCATTATTATCCTGTCTGCCTTTTTAACCCTCATCTTCTCTTTTGTCAGCAAGACATTAACCCTGGACAAAAACTGGTTATATTCAGCATTGCTTTTCACAAATCCCAACTTAAGGGCCATCTCCCTGGCCCGCTTTCTAAGGAACTCTTCGCCTTTGTTGCCCATGCCCCTGTCTATCTCATAACCCTTAAGCTTTCTTATCAGTCTCTCTTCTTCAGGAGGCCTTGAGCTTAGTTTCTCAGCTATATCCTCAGGCCTGGGGGGAAACAAAACCTTCTCTATGAGCTTCCCGTTCTCATCAAAGGCGAACACGCCCATGAAGTTCTTTGCTATGTACGCTTTCATGTGTAAAATTAACCGGTAGAGAATAAAAAACTATCTATGACCCTGCGGGGCACAACCCTTGTTCTCTCCAAAACACACTCCCTGGTGGTGCATTGTGGCTCTAACTGTGCACATAACTGCACTGCTTTCTCAAGAGTGCCGGATGAACAGAAATATTGCTTCTCACCTCAACAAACTTGTTAGTCTTTGCCCTGTTCTCTTTTTCATTCGTTTCTAAACTACCCGCCACTAAAGTGGCGGGGGTTCACGGCTAGTTAGCCGTGAACTCTATAAGGTTTTTCTGCGTTCCACTGCTAACCTTCCAGTGCTTGCGCTGTGAATCCTCTACGTACCTCTTCACCGTTTCAGAATTGACGGCGCCAACTGTTCGGTAGAAGTACCCGCCTGTCCAGAACTTGTTGCCGTAGAGTTCGCTCCTGAAAAGGTCGTGATGGTGCTTGCGCATCATGCGACTGGAGAAGCCCTTTAACAGTTGTGCAACCTTAGCAGGGCTGTGGTTTTTGCATGCCTCGGTGAATACGTGGCAGTGGTCGGGTCCGAACCCGATTGCTGATACTCCTATTTTGTGCTTCTCTGCTGCCGCGAGGAGGTAATCGCGTGCAAGAAGCTTCGTCAGCTCATCTCCGAACACTCCCCGCCGGTAGGCGGGTGTGAACTGCATGTGGTAGTTGGCTTCGCCAACGCTGTGGCTAGACTTGATTAGCTCTATTTTCAAAGAAATCACCTGTTGGTTTTTTAAGTTCGCGAAACCTACAGCTAATTGTGTCTTGTTGTTGCACGGGGCATAGATTTCGCTCCCCGTGTATTTTTTGTTTTGTTAGCAGAAATAGACATGCGCTTCATCCGCGGCCTAAAGGCCGCTGGGGTTCCCGCCCTATGCGACTATTTTACTAAAGCAATAGTGTGTCTGCCTTCTCCCATCCCTCTGAGTGTGGAATAATAAACAGTCTTGTTCAGCCTCATGAAATCTTCATGCTCTTCACCAAGATATCTCCCTTCTGCATTATAACTGGCACGCCCTCGGGCTCCAGAAACGTTCTCTTCCATCATGAAGCAATTGGAAATCCCATCAACATATTCCACGCCATCCGGAATGATGAGCCTGAAATAATAATCTGTTTTAATCACCTGCAGTGCTTCAAGTCTGACTGGACTGTTTCACCGTTAATAATAGATGGGTGCTCAGCATCAGAAACAGCTTCAAGGCCTTTAAGCGCCTTTATCTCAACACCACCATCTGAACGCAGCCGCTAATCAGAACAGCAGCCATGATATAATACTTCATGTTATACAATTATGGGAATCGATATATTCTGGTTTTTATCGGCCCCAACCGAAGGGAAATGAATGCGGATGAGCCAGTTATGCAATCTGACATATCTTGTGTTTTCTGTGCACAGTCATGCTTCAAGACAGACAACTCATAATGAGTACTGACCCAACATTGTAAGTGAATGCGGGGGACGAGGTTCGAACTCGCGAAGGCACTAAGCCACTAGGTTTCTCAATTCCATGGCAATGCCGCTTCTGAGCTTGGCCCTTAGGAATGCCTAAGCCTAGCCCCTTTGACCACTCCCTACCCTTTTCTGCAAGTGACTGCAATTCCGCTTGAAGGGCTCTCGGGCACCCCCGCATAGGAAACAGACGGCATTATTCAATACGAACAAGCCGTCATACTTTCTAACGCTCCTGCTGGGATTTGAATTCCTGAGCTGTTTGGTTACCCACACAGCCTCCCAGGTTACGGGGTATCTTCGCTCATCGGCAAAATAATAGATTGCCTAGCAGTTTTCATGCAGAGCACGAAAACCCCGTGTCCTTGACCGTTCCAGAGCCCTCTTTACATGCATCTCTTCCAATGTCTCTTTGAGGAAGCCCGTTGGCTCCTGTAAAGAGAACCTGACTAGACGACAGGAGCATGGGTCCGACCGGAATTTCAGACAGACGGCCTTGGCAGATTGCACCAAGCCGTCATGTGTCACTCGAACCGGTGACCTCCCGCAGTTTGAATCGTTTCCGGAACGCTTTTGCAAGCTTATACGGAAAGGGGTTCGTCAAGCGGACGTCCTAACCTTCTAGAGCCCTTCTTGCATGTTCTTTTCCAGGGTTTCTTGTGGAAGCCCTCAGGCTCCTGTGAGAAAGGCCTAACTAGACCACGGACCCAAAATATAGATTATTTTACTAATTTTGTATTTAAATGGGTTTCTCGTTGTTTAAGTTTTTGTTTAATTAACAATATATATGCAAACCGACTCTGCCACCACGGATGATTGGGGGAATACTAATTATAGTATATGTGCACACCACCTTTTTGGTGACAGCCTCCCGAAAGGCAGGTGCAGTGAATGCATGTATGATCCTGAAAGCAACAGGAATTGCAGCTTCGGATATATAGAAGGCTGGGTTTACACAGACGGGGAAGGCAGACTAAGAGCGAAATACATATCTTGGATAAATGGAGCAGAAGCTGTTGTCCACCTCACAAGTTTCTGGCTTCCTGTGAAAGACGGCTACAAGCACATTCATATAGAATGATGGGCCCGGCCGGATTTTCAACCCTTTTCTGTGATCTTCATCTCTTCCCGTTTTAACGGGATGAAGAGATGTCTCATGTCTCTCATGAGACATGAACGCTTTCACATGCTCATGCGAAAAGAGTTCATTGAACCGGCGATCTCAACCGTGTGAGGGTTGCGTCCTAAACTTCCAGGGTCTCTCTTACATGTTCTTTCCTGGGGTTTCTCATGGGAGCATAATGCTCCTGTAAGAAAGGCCTCACTAGACCACGGGCCCGATATAAGATATTTTATTTAAGTTATATTTTAATAGATTTCAATAAGCCGGGGTGTCCGAACGGCTAAGGAGCTCGTCTCGAATACATGAAAATAATATAAGGAGTTAACGAGTGGGTTTATCCCGTCCAGGTTCGAAAAGACAGACAGCACGAAGATTGATCAAGGCTGTCTGTTTGGGATTTCCTGGTCCCGGCGTTTATTTTAATACCGGGGATAAAGAAATTGCCTACGGTAATTGAAAAAGCGCAGCGTGACAGAGCGAACGAATGTGAGGGTCGAGAGCCGAAGGCTCGGAGAAGTCGAGGTCGGCGAGCTTATTTTTCGATGAACTCATAGATATTATTATCAACAATGACCTTAGGAAAGCAAAATTCTTTAGCCATCGCACCTATTCCAACAGGGACATGTATAGATTTTATTTCCCCGCCAATTGATGTGCAATCTGATAGATCAACATCATACCTAACAATTCTTATTGTATAATCAGGACATACATCTGAACATGGAAAACTAACTCTTACAGGAATATCATTATGATAACCTAAAATAAAATCTTTACCCCACACTTCCTTTTTGTCAAAAGAAGATTTTGCATATTGTAACAACTGTTCATCAGATATGTTCCCATTCGAAGGGATTTGAGGGAACTGTCCGAATTCGTATAAAATAAAAATTCCTATGCCAACTAACAAGACAATTGGAATTATTAGTAAATATATTTTCTTTTCCATCTATGAAACCTCCTGTTGCACAAAATATAATCAGGAGATGAATGTTATCATATTAAGGTTCAGACACGCTCCGGGCGAGCGAAATGTTTATATAATTTATATTTTTATATAATTTATAAATGTTTATATAATTTATATTTTTAATAAAAAATGAATTTAAATGAACGAATCTAACCCATATGAAAGTGCAAAAGTGATTATAAAAGAAACTGCAAAAATAATGGAATTAGAGCCATGGATAACTGAAATTCTCTTACATCCGCAAAAAGAGATAAATGTTTCTTTTCTAGCTGAAATGGATGATGGTAATATGAGGATGTTTCAAGGATACAGAGTCCAACATAATAATTCAAGAGGTCCATATAAAGGAGGTATTAGATATCACTGGAATGTAAATTTAGATGAAGTTAGAGCTCTTGCAACTTGGATGAGCATAAAATGTGCAGTAGTAGATCTTCCATTTGGAGGCGGAAAAGGAGGAGTTATCTGTAATCCTAGAGAACATGATGACATTCCTGCAATGTCAGAAAATGAACTTGAGAGAATGACAAGAGCATTTACGAGAAGTATTGCAGATGACATTGGTCCTGACAAGGATATTCTTGCACCTGATGTTTATACTAACTCAAAAACCATGGGTTGGATTGTTGATGAATATGCAAAAGTTACAGGAAAACAAGTTGATGAGGTTTTAGGTGTTGTTACTGGAAAATCCCTTGATGCTGGCGGCTCACTTGGAAGAGATGAAGCAACAGCAAGAGGTGGCCAGCTTGTTTTAAGAGAAGCGGTCGAAGAAAGAATGGTATCACAATCTTTATGGGATTTAGAAGATGCGAGAGTTGTTGTTCAAGGTTATGGGAATGCAGGCTCTAACTTTGCAAGATTAGTGCATGAACAAGATGGTTGCAGAATAATCGCGGTTTCTGATTCAAAGGGCGGGATTTATAATCCTGAGGGATTAGACCCAGAAGATATTCTACAATATAAAAAATCAAAAGGAACTGTAGTTAATTATCGCGCACCAGGTGTATTGTCAATATCAAATGAAGAACTGTTAAGATTAGATTGTGATATTTTAGTTCCTAGCGCATTAGAAAATGTTATTACTAAAGAAAATGCAAAGAGAATAAATTCAAAAGTTATTGTCGGATTAGCTAATGGTCCTGTAACTCCAGAAGCTGATGATATACTGTTATATAGAGATATTACAGTTTTGCCTGATATATTAGCTAATGCTGGCGGTGTAACTGTTTCATACTATGAATGGAAGCAGAATTTGGCTAAGGAAAAATGGGATGCTGGAAAAATTGATAGCATGTTGGAAGACACGATGAGGATAAATGCTTCAAAGGTATTCACGATAGCACAAAAATATGGTGTTAATAATAGAATCGGGGCATATATTCTTGCAATAGAACGAATTGCTGAAAAGATCAAAGAAAAATATTAGCTTGCCCGCCCGCCAATTGAAACTAACATAATGACATGAAAACACTTCTTCTTGAATGCCCTCAGCTAACAGATAAA
>CAYNRQ010000020.1:0-17696 GCA_964399875.1 uncultured archaeon | reverse complement strand
TCGAAGCCGAAAGAGTGAGGAGTTGCAAGGTGGTCTCAAACGGTTAATTGATTAGATCCTTACCACCAGTCACACACAATTGGTTAATAAGACTGGTGGGATGCGGAGCTCCTGGTTAATTGTTTGAGAGTAATTCCGCATAGTGAGTGGTGACTGTTAGCGATTACCTTGTTTGGAACCACCGGTCAGAGACCAGTGGAATTCTGATTTAAATCTTCCTTGGTTATAAACGATATAAACTCGTTAAATGCTGTGCTCTATTAACATCTTTCCCTTTGTCGCAGCTTCTGTGAAATCCTTCTTGTTCGGCCTGTATTTCGCGAATTTCACTAGGTCGCACAGTTCAAAGCATTTTTTTGCTTCTTTGTAGATGCTTTGCCCTTTAATTTTCTTTAATATGTCTGTGCTTGTAAGCTCTTCATCCCCGGAATTCAATATGTGCTTGAAGTAGAATCTGACACCCTCTGAGACCTTTGCATAAGCTTCTTTCATTAGGCCATGAGAAAACATCTTCTCGGCCTCATCAATCAGTTTTAATGCTTCTTTGCGGAAATCAATTTTCTTTTCGGGTTTGGGTTTTTCCGGCACTGGCTTTTTCTTTTGCAGATACTTCCTGCAGGCCACATATGCTAATAACGCGAGAATTATAATTACAGGAGCAATCCACCAGATCCGGGCATCATCCTCTCCATAGATTCCTATTGAAATAATGTTCCCTGTGAGTGTGATGTTCCCTGATATGGATTTATTTCCAGATTCCGGTTTTTCATAAACATAGTTGAAATCAGATATATTCTGTTCAGGTTCTTTAAACAATTTTGAACTTATGTTATATCCCTGCCCGGTAAGCTGCTGGTGCAGTTGCCTGAATTTTGTGTTGTTTTCAAGCAGCTCGGCCAGCTTCTCGGCATCTTCCCTGCTCCACTTGCGTAGCTCCCTGATTTTGTTGTCAGCGATTTCTCCGCTTATCTTTGCTGTATCTCCTTTTTCATTCTTGTATGTGTATTCGAATGAACCTGAAGAGTTTGAATCGGGGTTTATGGATTTTGAATCAGGCTGATACCCGTTTTTCATGAGCTGTTTCTGTGCATTACTGAATTCCTTGCTCTGGTTTATTATATTTTCCAGATGTTTTCTGTTCTGTTCCTCTTCATGCATCTGCTTCTGCATCTGCTGTTTTATTGTGTTAATATCCTGGTTTTGCTGCTGAATGCTGTCAGGGCGCTGGGTCTGCCGCTGGCCTGGGTTCTGCCTGAATCCGCTGCTTATCTGTATGCTTGTGGATGAGCCGCTTGAGGAATATGAGGTGGATGTCATGCTCATTCCGCCGCACTGGTAAACCGTTGTAATTCCATGCTGCTGAAGGTTTTGCTGCGTCTGTGATTGTTTCACAGACAGCTTAAGGTTGTTGGACTGAACCTGCTCTTCTTTGCCTGTTTCAGGGTTTGTATAGGTTACTGTTGCCTTTCCGAGTGTAAAGTCACCGGACTGAAAAGCTGTTATCGGCTGGGTGTATATGACTGTGCTTGATGCATCTGCTGGGAGCGTGTACTCTAAGCACTGGATATCGAGGCCGTTTCCTGCTATTACATTCTTGTCATGTATCTGGATTCCTATGGGTTTTCCGAATGGGTTTGAAAACCTCAGCATTATTTCTATGCTGTCGCCCACTGTTATGTCGCGGCTTTTCACATCCTTTTCAATCGTGAGCTGGGCAGCAAGAACATTGCCTGAAAAAGCGACTGGCAAAAACATGAAAATAATCAGCAAAATAAGCAATTGTTTTTTCATACACATCACCTTATGGTAATGACCTGAACCTCCAGTATTTCAGATATATCCAGATTAAAAATATAATTATTGCGGCCAGCACAAACCAGTCCTTTATTGAGGTGTCTTCAAGCTCTCTTTCTATTTTTTCCGGAAGCTTTGAATATATTCCAGCCAGCGTTTTCTCGTCAACTGACTTGAAATACTCCCCGCCTGTATTTTCAGCTATCTTTTTTAGTGTGGCTTCATCGAGTTCTGCATACTGTGGTCTGCCGAAGAAATCATATCCCAGCAGCACAGGCTCCTCTGAACCCATACCCACGGTATATACCTGTATGCTGTTGGTTTTTGCAAACTGTATTGCCTCATCAGGAGAGACGACACCGGCGTTGTTTACTCCGTCTGAAAGAAGTATTACAACTTTTTTCTTGCTTGGTATGGAGGTTGCCATGTCTATTGCCAGCGAAAGGCCGTCTCCTATTGCGGTGGCCCCCTCCTTTGCCTGCACTGATCTCAGTTTTTCTATGGCCTTTTGTTTGAGGGGAGTAAGATATGAAGACGTTGTCGCTCCGTCTGAGAATATTACAATGCCTACTAGGTCTCCGGGTTTTAGCTGATTCAAAAGCAGTTCTGAAGCCTGCTTTGCAGCATCTACTCTGGTTGGTTTGTAGTCAGTTGCCTGCATTGAGCCCGAGACGTCTATGGCAAGAACTATGTTTGCACCCTCTTTTGTCTGTTCAAGTGGTATATGAGGATCAGCAAGAGCTGTTATTAGAAGTGTCAGAATAACAATAACCAGTGCAAAAAGTATTTTTTCTTTTTCAAATTTTTTTTTCTTACCAACTGCCTCTTTCAGAAGATTTATCGAGCTGAACTTCAGGCTGAGCTTTTTCTTTCTTCTTCTGGCAAGCAGATAGAAATATGCTATAAATGGTATCAGTATGAAACCCAGAAACCATAGCGGACTGGCAAAGTTCATACCCTGTACCTCCTTGCTCTTTCCCTGAAGTGTTTGACTGCGACCTTTTCCCATTTATCTGAAGCGGGTATCTGTATGAAATCTATTCTGTTGGTTTTCATGAACTTCGTTATCTTTCTGTCTCTTTTAGAAACAAGCCTTGAGAAGTTTTCTCTGAACTGCGGATCAGATGTGTCTATTGTTATCTGCTCTCCTGTCTCATCATCCTCTAGCTCCACATGACCGACATCAGGAATTTCATATTCTCTCAGATCTGAAATCCTTACAGCTACAATATCATGCCTTTTTCTCAGAATCTTTATGGGTTTTTCCAGTTTGTCAAGACTGTCCATGAAATCAGATACAATGAATACAACACCCCTCTTTTTCATGACCTTTGAAAGATAAGTGAGTGTTTTCTCAAGGTCTGTTCTTCTCTCTTCTGGCCTGAAATAGAGCATCTCCCTTATTATCCTTAGTGCGTGCCTTTTGCCTTTTCTGGGTGTTATGTATTTCTCTATCTTATTGGTTGCCAGAAGCAGGCCAACCCTGTCGTTGTTCTGAATGGCGGAAAATACAATGCTTGCTATTAATTCCACTGCAGCCTCTTTTTTTAGCATCTTCTGGGTGCCGAAATTTATGGAACCGGAAACATCAAAGAATATCATGAGTGTGAGATCTCTTTCTTCCACAAACTCTTTTACAAAGGGGTGGTTCATCCTTGCTGTGACGTTCCAGTCTATGGTTCTGATATCATCCCCATGCTGGTATTCCCTGACTTCGGAGAACTCAATGCCCCTGCCCTTGAATATTGAATAATAAGCGCCCTGCATCAGACCTTCCACAAGTCCTCTTGTTTTTATTTCTATTCTTCTTATTCTCTTGAGCAAGGCTTTTGCTTCAGTCATAAACTACTCCAGCATTATGTTGACAACCTCGTCTATATTTGAAACCTCTATTACCTCCAGTCCCCATTTATCCTTTACTTCTTGGGTTATGTCTATAGTCTTTGGAACATAATACGTATTATAAAGGTAGAACCCAAAACCAAACGGCTCTTTTTCAATTCTTTTTTCATAATAAGTTATTCTTGACTGTCCCTCTGGTATTAGAAATATTTTATACCCTGCTTCGCTTGCTGCCTTTGCCTTTTCGAGGATGCCTCCGACCATTCCGATTTTACCATCTGCTGTTATAGTTCCTGTTATAGCAACGTCATCGCGTATTTTTCTGTTTTCAAGAACCGATATTGCAGCTGTTGTTATTGCGGCTCCTGCACTGGGCCCGCCTATAAGTCTGCCTGAGATATTGAATATCAGAACAATATCCTTGTCATCTGCTTTTATATGGCTTTTTGCTTTAGCCACATTTACAGCAACATTTGCAGAGTACTGTATATCAGGTTCAAGGAAAGGGTTGGTATCTATTAATACATTGCCATTTCCCGGTATTGTCTTGATTATGAGCTCACCAACAACACCTTCATTTGTGGTGCTGTGAACAGCAACTATGGGGATTTTTTGTGGGGAGAAAAAATACTGGTCGGTGTTTTTGCTGCTCTGGGTGTTTTGAGTTCCAGTATTATTGAGTTGAAATGCAATGAAAAGGTTGGCATAAAATGTAGATGCGACTAACAGACCCAATATAAAAAACATAATCCTGTCTATATTCCCTGTTTTTTTCATAAGCAGCACCTGAATTTATGGTATTCTCACGGTCTTTATTATTTTTTCTATGATATTGTCAGATGTCATGTCTTCTGCCTCTGCCTCGTAAGTTAGCATTACCCTGTGTCTGAGCACATCCGGGGCTATTGCCTTGATATCCTCTGGTTTGACATACCCTCTTCCATTAAGCAGGGCATGGGCCTTGCCGCCAAGAATCAGCCATATGGATGCCCTGGGAGATGCTCCATATTCTATCAGGCCATTGAGGTCAAGGCCGTATTCTCCTGGTTTTCGTGTTGCATGAACAAGGGAAGCTACATACTTCTTGATCTTCTCATCTGCATATATCTTGGGGCAGAAACCCTGCAAGTCCAGTATTTTCTTCCGTGATATGATCTTGTTTGCAAATGGGTTTTTGCCAATGGTCATTCTGTTCACTATTTCAATCTCTTCGTGGTGTTCTGGATAATCAATCAGAAGTTTGAACATGAATCTGTCAACCTGGGCTTCAGGAAGCCTGTATGTTCCCTCTGTTTCTATCGGGTTTTGTGTTGCGAGAACAAGAAATGGTTTTTCCAGGTGGTATGTTTCACCTGAGATTGTAACCTGCCTTTCTTGCATGGCTTCAAGGAGAGCGGACTGGACCTTTGGCGGTGCCCTGTTTATCTCATCTGCGAGAATGAAGTTCGTGAATACAGGGCCTTTTTTTGTTGAGAATTTACCGGTATTCTGGTTGTATATCTTTGTTCCAATAATATCAGCAGGAAGCAGGTCAGGAGTGAACTGGATTCTTCGGAAATCCGCATCCATTGTCTGGGAAAGCGTGCTCACCATGAGTGTTTTGGCAAGGCCGGGCATTCCCTCGATAAGCACATGGCCGTCTGCTATGAGGGCTATCAAAATGCGTTCAAGGACATAGTCCTGCCCGACTATAACCTTTTTCAGTTCCTCCATGATTTTATCCAAGTCTGCAGAGTATTGCTCTGCTTTTTTATTCAATGCCATGATTTCTTTGTCTTCCATGCTTATTCACCACCTGTTATATATTGAACATCTCCATGAACCTTTTCATCTTTCTGAGTTCAGAGAGGAACATGACTCCGTTTTCCAGCAGGCTGATTGATTTATCATCGTTTTCTGCTATAAACCCCTTTGCCTTCAGCTCGCTTGTATAATGCTTCAGCAGCTTGTGAGAAAGATTGGCCTTATAAAGCACGTGTGTGGGCTTTGCCTTCCCGTTCTCCTTTTCAATAGCTTCAAGTATTGAAATGATGATGTCAATGCGGTCTCGCCTATTTTTCATAGCGTATCACCATAAAGTACTCATACAGCAATATGCAGAATCCTGCCAGCTGGAACATCTCACCGACAACGTAAAGCATCAGATCCAGTGCTATTGCAGTGAACACGGCCTGGCTTAGTAAAAGCATAAAGAACGAGAGTGGTGTAAGCAGCATTCCTTTGTCATGGGGAATTTTCTTTATGTAGCGCTTGAAATGGCTGGTGAACAATCCTAAAAGTAACACGAACATGGTTATGTGGAAAATATAATAGGAACTGTGGCTAAAGAGTGCTATCACCGCGATGAAATACGTGCTCAAAAGGAATCCGTCTTTCCTTTTCCAGTTTATGTAAAGGAGTCCGAAAAAGGCCAGCATCATGAGGAACCTGAAAGCTGTAAACCCGATATAAAAAAGGATTTCCGAAACATGGGATGACTCGAAATAAAATACTGCATTTGCTATCTGTATGGAATTAACCTCAAGATAGTATATATCGAAATTCGCCATGATCTTGAACAAGAAAGCAATTCCTATCATAAGAAAGAACGCAGAAAAATGCTTGTGTTTTTTATCCTTAGTTATCCCGTAGAGTTTATATCCATATCTTGTCAGGAGGAGGACAACGATTATGCTGAATATTTCAAGTACTATATCTATTCCGTAAAACCATCTGGGGCTGAATATATAGTTTATCATATAACTATATTTCCTAGAATATTAATTAAAAAATATATGGAACAATGTTCTATATCTTTTTTCTTGATACGGGTTTCACAAGAGACTTAAATATGGTTTTAATAACTGTATATTGGGTGGTTAAGATGAGCGTGTTTTTGGTCACATAACAATGCCCCGGCCAGTCCGGGGATTATTTGCTATCATTGCCTTTTTTCTTTTCATCTTTTATTTCATATTCAGCGTCCACCACTTTCTCATCCCTTGTCTTTTTCTTCCTGGTTTTTTCATCTTCTTCGCTTTTTTTCGGCTTGTCCTCTGCGGCCTTCTTTGCAGCTTCTTCTGCCTGCTTCTTCATGGCTTCCTGATATATGGATGCCCCTGCCTCTCCGACAACCTTCTGGAGGCTTTCTGCTTCTTTCTTTATTTTTTCAATATCCGTGCCTGAAAGCGCGCCCTTCAGATCTTTCATGGATTTCTCTATCTTCTCTTTTTGATCTTTGGAAATTTTGTCTCCCAGTTCGGACAGGGTTTTCTCTGTTGTGTACAGAAGTGTGTCTGCGTTGTTCCTGATCTCTGCTTCCTCCTTCCTCTTCCTGTCCTCTTCTTCATGCTCCTTTGCGTCTTGTATCATTTTCTCTATTTCCTCGTCAGAAAGCTTTGTGGAAGCTGTTATCGTAATCTTCTGTTCCTTTCCTGTTCCCAGGTCTTTAGCTGAAACATTAAGTATGCCTGATGCGTCTATGTCGAATGTAACCTCAATCTGCGGAACGCCTCTCGGTGCAGGCGGAATGCCTTCAAGGTTGAATTTTCCAAGACTGGTGTTGTCTTTTGCCATGCTCCTCTCTCCCTGCAGAACATGAATGGTTACTGCAGGCTGGTAATCAGCTGCAGTGGAGAATATCTTCTTTTTCTTTACGGGTATCGTGGTATTCCTTTCTATAAGCGGTGTCATAACTTCGCCAAGGGTTTCAATTCCAAGGGTTAAAGGTGTGACATCGAGAAGCACCATGTCTTTCACATCCCCTGCGAGAACACCGCCTTGTATGGCAGCACCCATAGCGACACATTCCATGGGGTCAACACCGCCTTCAACCTTCTTTCCGACAAAACCCTCAACAAACTTGCGGACAGCGGGCATTCTGGTGGGACCGCCTACCATTATAATCTTGTCTATATTGTCCTTTGTTATCTTTGCATCCTTGATTGCCTGCTCCATTGGGTGCCTGCATTTCTCAATTACCGGCATGACAAGCTTTTCGAGCTGCGATCTCGTAATCTTCATGTTGAGGTGCTTTGGTCCTTTGTCGGTTGAAGTGATATACGGGAGGTTTATGTCAGTCTCCAGTGTTGTGGAAAGCTCTATCTTCGCCTTCTCCGCCGCTTCCCTTACCCTCTGCATAGCCATGTCGTCATTGTTAAGGTCTATGCCCTCCTTTGCCTTGAAATCATCAACCACATGTTTCATAAGGGCCTCATCCATGTCCCTTCCGCCGAGCTGGGTGTCGCCTGATGTGGAAAGGACAGTGAATGTTCCGTCACCGTATTCCATGATTGTGACGTCGAGCGTTCCACCTCCGAAATCAAAAACCATTATCTTGTGTTCCTCGCCTTTCTTGTCTATGCCATATGCCATGGCAGCAGCTGTCGGCTCGTTCACAAGCCTGACGACATCCAGCCCTGCTATTCTTCCGGCATCCTTTGTTGCAGTCCTCTGGTTGTCATCGAAATAAGCAGGGACTGTGATGACTGCCTTTCTGATTTTCTCGCCAAGGAAGTCCTCTGCGTCCCTCTTGATTTTCTGGAGGATGAAAGCGGAGATCTGCTGTGGTGTGTATTCCTTTCCGTAAATCTTGTACTTGAAATCTTTTCCCATTTTTCTTTTGGCTCCCATTACAGTTCCTTCAGTGTTTGAGACTGCCTGCCTTCTTGCGGGTTCTCCCACCAGCACCTGGCCGTCTTTTGTGAAGGCCACAACAGAGGGGAACATCTTCCCTGCCACTGTTGCTCCTTCTGCTGAGGGAATTATGGTTGGCTTGCCGCCCATAATGACAGCTGCCTGTGAGTTTGAGGTTCCCAAGTCTATACCGATTATTTTCTCCTTTTTTGCTTCTTTATTTCCGCTCATTATAATCACCGTCTTCAGATTTTTCTTCCATCATTTTTACTTCATATTCTTTATGCCTATTTTTTATAAAATTATCATACCTGCTGGTCTTTAGTCATTTTCGTCACCATTTTTTTGGATTCATATTTTTTATTTTTTGCCACCTTAACCTTGGAATGCCTTATCACTTTTGAACGGAAAGTGTATCCTTTCTGGAGCTCATCCACCACTGTCCCTTCAGGCTTTTCGGATTCTACACTTATTACAGCTTCATGGTAATACGGATCGAACTTTTTCCCTATTGATTCAATCGGCTTGAGTCCACTTTTTAAAAGCACATCAAGCAGCTTTTTCAATATGAGCTTGTATCCTTCCTGAGCGTCCTTGTTTCCAGATTTTTTAGCCGCAGCTTCCAGGTCATCAATCAGCGGCAGAAGCTCTTTCACCAGCTCCTGGTTTGCTGATGACTCGAATTGTGATCTTTGCCTCTCCAAGTCTTTTTTATAGTTCTCGAAATCTGCCTGGAGATATTTGATTTGGTTCAGACGTTCTTCTGCAAGTTTTGTCTTTTCTTCAAGTTCCTTTTTCAGTCTGCCAATTTTTTTGTCCTCTCTCCCTTGCTGCTGTTTCCTTTTCATTAAATCACCGATCAGGGTGGAAAGGCGGGGGCTTATCCCGCCTTTCTTGATTCAATGTATGTTTTAGTCTTTCTTTTCTTTTTTATTATCATTCTTTTCCTCCTCTGTCATATCAATCACCCCCTTAACGAGTTATGACATAACAGGCAGGAAATACTGCCAGCATGAATTATTTAACTTCTATCCTTTTTGTTTTTGTTTTGTGGCCCTCTTTTTTTGGTATTCTCAACTCAAGTATGCCGTTTTTACAGGTAGCCTCGATTTTTTCAGTGTCCGCTCCTTTTGGAAGGGTGAAATACCGGTAGAATCCGGAACAGCTTCTCTCTATACTGAATCTGCCTTTTTTCTTGTCCTCTTCCCTGTATTCGTCCTTGTTTTCTGCCTTTATCTCAATGCCGTCTTCAGTCACGTTTATTTCAATGTCTTTCTTGTCCACACCCGGCATTTCAATTTTTGCCACAACCTCATTGCCCTTGTCAATAAAATCAGCCAGTGGCTGCCTGAAATTGCTTTCTGCCAGTGATTTGCCCGGCCCTTCAAGCAGTCCTTCTGGTTTACTGAAAGGCTCATTACCAAAAAATCTGGAGAATATGTTGTTCATTTCTACCTGCATCCTTCTCATTTCATCCCAAATGCTCCATTTCCCTGTCATTGAAATCACCTCCCAACTTATATTATTATGGCGGCTGTTTTTTCATCCTTTTCATCATAATTGGTTATCAGCGCTTCTGTGGTCAGCACCATAGCAGATATTGATGCAGCATTTTGCAGTTCATTTCTCACAACCTTTGTCGGGTCAATTACTCCCGCTTTCATCAGGTCTTCATACCGGTCTTTCTTGGCATTATAGCCAACACTTTCATCTGCTTCTGAATTCAATTTCGCTATCACTTCTCCTCCCTCTTTTCCGGCATTGAATGCTATTTGCCTTACCGGCGCTTCGAGCGCCTTTCTTATAATATCCACTCCAACGGCCTGGTCGTTTTCTGCCTCGATTTCATCCAGGACTTTTCTGGCTCTGTAAAGGGTTATCCCTCCTCCGGGAATAACCCCCTCCTCCACAGCCGCTTTCGTAGCGTTAAGCGCATCATCAATTCTCATCTTCTTTTCTTTCATTTCTGTCTCAGTAGCTGCTCCCACCTTGATTACTGCAACACCTCCCCCAAGCTTTGCCAGTCTTTTCTTTAAGTCGGTTTTTTTATAGTCTGAGTCAGCCAATTTGATTTGAGACTCTATCATGCGCTTTCTTTCTTCTATTGCTTTTGTGTCTCCTTTTCCTTCAACTATTATTGTTTTTTCATTATCAACCTGTATTTTCCTTGCATGACCAAACCATTCTTCGCTGAAGTTTTCCAGTTTCATGCCTTTGTCCTCGGAAACAACCTTGCCTCCAGTCAATACTGCAATATCTTCCAGCATTTCTTTTTTCTCATCTCCAAAGCCGGGTGCTTTAACCGCGCAGACTTTTAGGGCTCCCCGAATTATGTTAAGAATTAATGCGGCCTGGGCCTCGCCCTCAACATCTTCCGAAATGATTAAGAGCGGCTTGCTGTCAGATGCGACCTTTTCCAGAACAGGAACAAGCTCTTTCATGCTGCTTAGTTTTTTGTCTGTTATTAGAATGTGAGGATCTTCAAATTCGCAAACCATCTTCTCGTGGTCAGTGACCATATAAGGGCTTACAAACCCTTCTTCAAACTGCATTCCCTCAACAACCTCAAGGTCTGTTTCAATGCTCTTTCCTTCTTCAACTGTTATAACACCGTCATGACCTACTCTCTGCATTGCATCTGCAATAAGTTTGCCAATAACATCATCATTGTTTGCAGAGATTGTTGCGACTTGTGTTATCTTTTCTTTATCCTTAACCTCAACGCTTCTTTGCTTCAGGTATTCTACCACCTTTGCCGTAGCCTTTTCTATCCCTTTTTTTATTTCAATGGGATTGGCTCCGGAAGTGATGTTTTTCAGACCCTCGGTTATTATTGCCTGCCCCAAAAGAACTGCTGTTGTTGTTCCGTCTCCGGCATTATCCTGTGTTTTTGAAGCAACCTCCTTGATTAACTTGGCACCCATGTTTTCAAATTTGTTTTTTAGCTCTATTTCTTTTGCTATTGTAACGCCGTCATTCGTAATTATTGGATTTGTCGTTTTGTCAATGACAACGTTTCTTCCTTTGGGGCCCAGCGTGATTTTTACTGTGTTTGCTACCTTATTAATTCCTTTCAGCAACACCTGTCTTGCATTTTCATTAAACATGATTTGTTTTGCATCTGTCATTTTTGCTCACCTTCCCCAATCTTTGCCAGCACATCTTTAAAATCGACAAAGATATACTTTTCCCCGTCAATCTCAATTTCTTCTGAGCTGTACCCTCCATATATTATTCTTTCTCCTGGTTTGAGAGGCAGCTCTTTGCCGTCTTTGAACTGACCTACAGCAATGACTTCGCCTTCCTTTCGCTCTTCTTTTGCAGAATCAGGAATGTAGATTCCTCCTTTGGTTTTCTCCTCCTTTTTGTATTGTTTGATTAACACTCGCTCTCCTATTGGCTTTATTTTCATTTCACCACCTCATCCAAGTCAGGTTCTCAGGGAAAAGCCAAACACATGAAGGCAATCCTCCCTTGTATACCCTGAGAGTATCCAAAGGTGCCCAAATCTTTATTTAAGCAATGATTCAAGCTGGATAACCTCCAGAGGGGTTCGGCCAATCTTTCCTGACTATAAGGTTATTTTTAACTATTTCAAATATTATATTGTTACTTAAAGTATTTAAATGTTTGCCTCCAATATATATTTATGAAGCAGATAACCATACGTTCTCTGAGGCAGCCGATAGAGGGAAATATAGATAAGGATATAGAGTGGTTCTGTGATTCTCTTGGTCTTTTGGGTGAGAGGGATAAAGACAAAACAGGACTGAAGATATTCAAAAGCATACTGATGGCAAAAAACAAAGGAATCAGCACTACAGATCTTTCAGAAAAAGTTAATCTCAGCAGGACTGCTGTTGTTCACCATACCAAAGCAATGATAAGTTCAGGTTTGATAATAAAAGAAGGTGGTATGTTCGAACTCAGGATGAGAAGCCTTCAGAAAATTGTGGATGAGATAGAACTGGATGTGGAAAGGGTACTAAAATCAATCAGAGAAATAGCAGAGGATATAGACAGAAATATCATGCTTCCAGTGAGGGAAAGAAGAAAGCAGCTTAACAGAATATAATCTGTATGGGATTTACAGTAAAAAAGTAATTAATGCCTTATTCTAACTTGTTTTAGTACTCTGGCATGCCACCCGGAGGTGCGCCCCCAGGTGGACCGGCACTTTTTTCACTTGTTCCTGCTGAAACAACGTCATCTATTCTTAATATCATCTCTGCAGCCTCTGCAGCTGATTGAACTGCCTGCAATTTTATTTTAAGTGGTTCTATAACACCCATATTCAACATATCCTGAACCCTTCCTGAAAACACATCCAGACCCATGCTCAGACCCGTGTTTTTGTCATGGTCTGCCCTTATATTTGCTAGTTTGTCTATAGGGTCTAGACCAGCGTTTTCTGCAAGACTCCTTGGTATTATCTCTATAGCATCTGCAAATGCATTAACTGCCAGTTGTTCTCTTCCTTTAAAGCTTTCTGCGTATTTCCTCAATTCCTTTGCAACCTCTGTCTCGGATGCTCCGCCACCAGGCACTATCTTTCCAAGTTCCAGGGCTGCTGCTATGCCTTTTATAGCATCTTCCATTGCTCTTTCAACCTCGTCTACAACGTGCTCTGTTCCTCCTCTTATAAGGATGGTAACAGCTTTTGGTTGCCTGCATTCCTCAACAAATATCATCTCATCACCAGCAACCTTTCTTTCCTCTACCAGTCCTGCATAGCCAAGATCTTCCTTTGTCAGATCCTTTATGTTACTTATTATATGTGCACCTGTAGCCTTTGCTAGTGCCTCTATATCTGATTTCTTAACCCTTCTTGCAGCGAGAATTCCGGCCTTTGCCAGATAATGCTGTGCTGTGTCATCTATTCCCTTTTGACAAAAAACAACGTTTGCCTTTGTTTGTGTTACTTTGTTCACCATGTCCTTTAGCATCTTTTCTTCTTCCTCAATGAATGCCTGCATCTTCTCTGGAGAATCTATGTTTATCTTTGCATCTGATTCCAGTTCCTTTACCTCTAATGCAGAATCTATCAAGGCTATCCTTGCTTTTTCTATTCTTTTTGGCATAGCTGAATGAACAACCTCTTTGTCTATTAGCAGGCCTTCAATAAGTTTTGTGTCGTTTATTGAACCGCCCTGTTTCTTTTCAATCTTTATGTTTTCTGTATCAACAAACGGTTTTCCGTTCTTGATTTCAACAACCTTCTTTATGGCCTTTACAGAGAGCTTAGACAGCTCTTCGGATGCCTTTTCTGCTGATTTTCCTGTCATAGCAGTATTTGCTATCTGTTCCAGTATCTTTTCATCCTTTACTTCCACGCTCTTTGCCATTTTGTTTAATATGTCCAGTGCCTTGAATTTGGCCATTCTGAAACCTCTTGTGATGACTGTTGGGTGGATCTCCTGATCAAGCAGGCTCTCTGCTTTCTTCAATAATTCACCAGCAATAACAACTGCCGTGGTTGTTCCATCACCAACCTCTTCGTCCTGTGTTTTTGCAACTTCAACCATCATCTTGGCTGCTGGATGTTCGATCTGCATCTCGTTCAGAATAGTTGCACCGTCGTTTGTTATGACAACATCACCCAAAGAATCAACCAGCATCTTGTCCATTCCTTTAGGACCCAGTGTGGTCCTTACAGCTTCAGCCACTGTTTTAGCTGCAGTTATATTATTCTTTTGGGCGTCCTTTCCCTTTGTTCTTGATGCTCCTTCTGATAATATAAATATCGGCTGTCCTCCGATTTGTCCTATACCATTTGACATAAAAATCACCCCTTTTTTTCCTTAAATCAATACCATGTTTTGGTATTATAGACTTATAAATATTATGTCAAAGGTATTTAAAGATTTCGGTTTATTGACGAATAAATAATTAGCATTCAACGTTTTTTGTGAAAGCACCTGAGGTGAATACGGGGGGTGGTGATTTGCGAACGGTTTCTGCCATCAGTTCTGCTGAAGACAGTGGATATGACTTCACGGCTGATTGGTTAATGGGCCCGAAGGGATTTTCGAATTTCCCGGCTGCTTTTCTAAAGTGTTTTTTGGGTGACCCTAGACCTTTCACAAGATGACGGCTCAAGATAATTGATCCAAGTCGTCATCTGTTTTTCGAAAGGGCTCGGGATTCGAACCCTCGACCGCCAGCTGACCTATGGACGCGGCGCGTCATTATAAGACCTACACCGCAGTATTTAGGGAACGCCCAAATACGCTGTTGGTGCTCTAACCAATTTCCCGCTTTCTCCCATTTTTTCCAAAGGAACATCTGCAAAGAAAGCTCTGAGCTACGGGCCCATTATGAATCTATGTGGGTGTTTTGTTTTAAATAATTTAATAAATCCATATGAACTGGTCAGCCTGCTATTATCTTCTTCTTGCCAGGAACAAGCATTAATTGGGCCAACTGTTCTATTAATTTTGGTTGGGCTGCACAGATATCAGTAGCAGTAAGAATACCTATCAGTTTGTTTTTATAAACTATGGGCAGTTTCTTTATTTTCCTCTCGAGCATTATTTCTGCTGCTTCCTCTACATCCTTATCAGGGTCTATCATTATAACCTTTTTTGTCATTACAGCCTTAACCTTTGTTTTTGTTGCGCTCTTATTCAGTGCAACAACCTTCTTCATTACATCCCTTTCTGTTACTATTCCAACAAGCTTGCTGTCTTCAACTACTATTAATCCTCCTATGTTGGATTTGCTCATAAGTTCAGCTGCTTCTCTGACATTGGAATTGAGGTTTATTGTTTTTACATCTGTGTTCATTATCTCTTTTACCTGCAAGCTGCTCACCTCTTCATTTTTTCAAATTTTGGTACAAAGATTCTATATTTGTCCTTGTTTTCAAGTTCTTCTAGTACTCTTTTTGTTATCATTCTTTCTGGATCTGGCAATAAAGGCACTCTTTTCTTTAAATCCTCGAATGATTCGAACTCTTTGTTTTTTCTTTCATTTATTATTGCCCATAAATGCCTTTTTCCTATGCCGGGCAAAAGCTCTATCTTATGTAACCTTGTTGTTATAGGGCCTGATTTATTGAAGAACTCCAGGAATCTCTTTGGGTCTTTCTTAATTATATTTTCAATTGCGATTTCTAATTCCTCTTTTGCGGCAACTGTCAGATCTTTTGGATCTATTCTACCTCTGATATATTTTACCTTCTCCCTCTTGCCGTCTCCAATATAGACCCTTTCTTCTGGTTTTAAAGAAACATTATCCCTTATTATTACCTCTAACAAAGAGAAATATATTTCTCCCAGCACCTGGGCCACGGGCTGTGACCTTTCCATTCCATAGTGACCATGGGACAGGTAATCCAGAACAACTGCCCAATTGTCTTTTTTTATCTCTTTGCCTTTCATAATTGTCACTTTAGAATTAGACCTTTGTTTTAAATCTTTAGGTGAATTTCTTCACTATTTTCAGTATTTCGTTCTTATCATCCTGTGATAGGTTTACAACCTCATTAGCGAAAAGCACTCTTAGATCATCCTGGTCTTTTGGCAGCATGGCTATTATGTTTATTATGTGCTTTTCTTTTAGCTTCTCTATTTTCTTTAATTTTTCTGCCATTTCCTTGGTTTTCTTTTCACTCATCTTAGAGAATTTTCTTAAATGCTCTAATGCGTTCTTTTGTTCGTATCCAAGCTCTTTTTCCTTTGCTTTTTTCTCTAACAGTTTTCTTGCTTCAGCCCATGTCACAAATTTTTCATCCTTTATTTCCATGGTAAACGCCTCCTGTTATTGGGTTCCCGCTCATTTTTTAGCTATTAGATGTTCTGGTCTTACTATTAATTCCCTTTTTTTGTTGCCTATTTTTACTTCGACTATATAGGCCTTTCCTCTTTTTCCTTTTATTTCGCCAGCCTCTCCCCTGAATTTTGGGTAAGGCATTCCTTTTTGGGAAGATGGGTTCTGCCTTATTATTACTTTGCTTCTGGGTTTAAATTCTTGCATATAGTTTTCAGGTTTAAATTTACTTCTGAATTTTTTGCTTAGTTTCTTCCTTGTTCCGGATCTGAATCCCTTACTTGTGCGTGTCATGACATATGACCCTTTATTTTACTTATTGTCTTTTGTTTGATAACCATATTTTTGTCACGTCCAGTAATTCTACCTTTGCTGGATTGTTTAATATTTCAGATACTGAGGGTTTTGTTCTCTCGTTGTCGCCTGTTACCAGCTCCTTGATATAAAGGCCTGCTTCACCTTTTATTTCTATTTCATATCTTTTATTGTTTATTTTTTTCCATCCAATACTTTTAACCTTTCTGTTTCTTAAAAGATCTGCTCTTCTATGAAGTACTCTTTTTGGCGTTTTTTGCTTTATTAATGTGCATAGTTTTTTTAATTTTTCTATGTTTTTGACTGGTTTTTCGAAATCAACCAAGACCCTGTAGCTCTTGTCAGGCCTTAAGGCCTTAATTCTGATAACTTCTTTTTTGTTTGAAAGCCTTAAATCCTTTATTTCTACTTTTTTTGTTTTTTTTATTTCAGATTCAATCTTTTTCAGATCTATTTTTCTTTTCTTGGGTTCTGTTATCTCAAAGACAAACGGCCTCCAATCAAGGCATCTTGCATCTATGTCCTCTCTTCCGCATGCATGCATAGAATGCCCCTTGCCGCATGTTTTCTTCATAAGAGGACATGCTATTATATCTTCCACTGTTTCTGGATATTTATCCCATTTTGTTTGGGGCAGGCCCCTTACAAGCTTTTTGTATTTTCCATAAAAAAATACAGGGTTTATCTTTATTTCTATTTTTTTGCTTTCCAGATCAATCAGAATGTTTATATCAGGATTCAGCTTGTCTGCTGTTTTCTTCATTCTCTTTTCCAGGAGTTTGCCGAATTCTCTATTCAATTCGGATTTTAGAGGTTCGCAGTATTTTATTCCAACAGATTTCCATAGTTTTTCTTCCCTCTCCATAAGATTCTCGTTTATTCTGGACCCAACAGAAAATGTTTTGAAATCTATACCCTTTAGCTTCTCCTTCACATCAGGTACAAATTTCTCAAGATTTCTAAAAAGATTATTGCAAATCTTGCACTCCTTTTTTTCTGGTCCGGCATTCAGGAGTTTTCTCAATATCTGGCCTCTTTCTTTGTTGGCAAGACCGGTGGAAATCATGGCGAATTGTCTGCCTAAGCAATTATCGCATGTGCCTTTTTTAAAGATCTTGTTGGCCGTTTTAAGGATTTCAGGTTTATTGAATTCTTTTTCCTGCCTCATAGGAAAGAATTAGGACCGGAGTTTAAATAAGAATTCCACCGGTCTCTGACCGGTGGTTCCAAACAAGGTAATCGCTAACAGTCACCAGTCACTATGCGGAATTACTCTCAAACAATTAACCAGGAGCTCCGCATCCCGCCAGTCTTATTAACCAATTGTATGTGACTGGTGGTAAGGAGCTAACCGACTATTA
>CAYNRQ010000019.1:0-17803 GCA_964399875.1 uncultured archaeon | reverse complement strand
CGATTGCCTTGTTTGGAACCACCGGTCAGAGACCGGTGGAATTCTTATTTAAATTGCAAAAAACCAATTCTTTTCTGAGGGCCTGTAGTTCAGCTGGATAGAATGCCAGCTTGCGGAGCTGGAGGTCCTGGGTTCGACAGAAAGCAGACGGTCTGAAGAGATAGAATAAAATCGCCTGTCCGAATGTCCCAGCAGGCCCGTGATATTATGGATGAGCAATTGGATGTAGTAGATGAGAATGATAGAATAATAGGCAAGGCCACAAGGAAGGAGTGCCATGCAAAAGGCCATATCCACAGGTGCGTGTTCTTTTTTATCCTGGACAAGAAAGGAAGGATCCTGGTAACACAGAGAACAAAGGAAAAGGAATTCTATCCAGAATACTGGAGCATCCTGATTGGAGGCCATGTGAGCTCTGGGGAGAGTTATGAGCAGGCAGTCCTCAGAGAGGCCAAGGAAGAGGCAGGAATAGAAGGGCATCCAAAGCTCCTAACCTCTTACAAGAAGAGAACAGACAAGGACAAGGAAAATATAAAGGTTTTTGCCTTTATAACAGACAATATTCCCAGGCTGGACCCAAAAGAACTAAAACAAGGCCTGTTCCTGAGCTTGGATAAAACAGAAGAAAAAATAAAACAAGAGAAATTCCTCCCCGAGACCCGGGACATGCTAAAGATTCTTAAAGATTTTTTTTCAAGAAGAACACGATAATCTTTGATTTTAGGTTTTGGTTCAATACCAGTAAAATAGAAATCATATTTAACCAGATAAGAAAGCATCTCCCTTCGGTTATTCCTTGTTTTGACCTTTATTTTCTTGCACCCTCTTTTTTGGCCTATTCTTCAAAGTATTCCATCATGGCTTTCATCACACCATTACCTCTGAACTCAGGATTACTCCCTCCCCATCCAGCAATAGAAAGAACATAACCAAACCTATCATAACCAACTGGTTTATTATCTAAATATGCAACAATGATCAAACTTTCTTTGTCTCTGTACCTTTCAAAAATTAATCTTTACAGCCTCGATCTCTTCAGGCCCAAGACCAAGCCGCTCATTCAGACATTTGTTTTTCTTCATTATGATCCTGAGGTATGGAAGATAGTCTTTTTTGACAGTCCTTTTGGAGCAATGAGTAACCCCCCCAATCTTTTCACATACCGAGTCCACCAAGGCCCTTTTAACCTTTGTTCTGCCCAGCATCATAATTCTCTGCGGTGGCTGATAAGGCACCCAGCCATGAACCCCTCCTTTTCTTGCAAGGGAAACCCCTGACATCATATCAATCATGAATCCCTTAAAGCTCCATTTCTGTTGTTTTAAAACAAGCTTTCTAAACATATCAGCTTTGGACACTATCTCATATGCCCTTGCTATCTCTTCAGGATCTTTAAACTCATACTGTATATTTGTCCCTATCCAGAGAAATATCTCATCCGGATCTTTATCAGCAGATTTTATAAGATTCCTTACCACTTTAATATTTCCTGACCTGAATATAGACGGCATTATATCGAATACAGAGCTTTCCCTTTCCCTATAGCCAAGAACCTCCAGATCCCTTTCGCTTATTTCTTTTTTTCCCTGGCACAACATCTGCAGGTCATTCATTGCTGACCTCATATCACCCTGTGACCACCTGGCCAGATTTTTTAATACATCATCCTTAGCCTCCACCCCTTCCTTTTCACATATATCCCTTAGCCTTTTTGCAATGGATGGCGTGGGGATCTTATGGAACTTTATCATCTTGACATACGACCTTAATGGCCTTAGTTTTGCTGCCCATGGATCATTTGCAACCAGAAAAACAGGAAAATCAGAATTCTTTATCATATCCACAATAGAACCAACAGCTCCCTTGTCCCGGCCTGATATACCATCCACCTCATCTATCAGTATTATCTTGCCCTTATGAAACAATGCACTGGTTTTTGTTGTCTGCCTGAATGTTTCTATATTCTTTGCATTCCTTTCATCAGATGCGTTTAACTGCAAAAGAGCATAACCCCTTTCCTTGGACAGTGTCTCAACAACAAGGCTTTTACCAACACCAGGATGTCCGTAAAACAACAAGGCCTTCCCCTTTTTCCATGAATCTATCCATTTTAATACTTCTTCTAAAACCTTTTTCTGTCCTATTACCTCTGACAAATTCTCTGGTTTATACTTATCAGTCCATAAAAGATTTTCCATAACAAAAATAGCACTCTATAATATTTATTAATATTTTCCAGCAAATAATCTAATCAAGAGGTATCATCACCCAGCACACGTTTGTTTTTAACAGCTATATCATCTATCGGACCTCTTTTACGGTTTGGAACAACAACATCATTTGAATCAGGATCACCTACATATGCTGCAACATAATGCATCTTGCCTGATTTCAACTCATTAAAATGTTCATCAACAAACCGTCTTTTGTTTTAATAGCAAGATAATATTCCGAATCTTCCCCCAGAATACCAAGTATCCTCGGTGTTCTGTAACTATCCTCTTCAGCATCTAGAATATTCAATGTGATTGTTGCAGCCTGTTCCGGACTCATATCTATACCCATATCAAAGGATATTAAGACATTTGCTGTGCCCGTGGTCTGAACACCGTTTGAGACCAATGCAGAATAATCATGTGGCTTATTCGGCCAATCTTTTGGAACTAAAATACCATCATAGAAAATCCACTCCTTCATTGCATGCTGTTCAGGAGTGATATTTTCTGGATCAACATGACCTATATTAATTCCCTTGAATTTATTATCTTCACTGACCATTGCTACTCTTTCTTGACTGCCTTTGCTTCTTCCAGTAACTGCATATGCAATATATTCTTTCCCGTTAGGCAAAAGACCAATACCGACAATTCTTCCAAGATACATTCACAAACCACCTTAATGTTATAAATAGTTATAAGAAAGTTTTAAGCCTTCCCACTGTTCTTTTTTTCTTCCAAAAGCCTTTTTTCTTGTATGTACATATAAGCGGTTTCAGCTGCCTTTGAACCATCACCGCACGCTGTTATTATTCTTTTTGTAGGATTATTACAGCAGTCTCCTGCTGCAAAAATACCATGCACATTGGTCTTCTGCTCCTTATCAACCTCTATAAAACCAGACTTGTCTACCTTAAGACCTATATTCTTACCCAGCTCATTCATCGGAACAGAACCAATAGCAATGAAAACACCATCCATTTGCAGTTCTGTTCTTTTCTTTGTTTTCACATTTTCTATAACAACGCTTTTGACAAACCTATCACCCTTTATCTCTTTAAGAACAGTGTCCCAGATTATCTTTATGTCTGATTTGAAAATCTGTTTCTGAAAGGTTTCCACAGCCCTTAACTGATTTCTTCTGTGTATAAGGGTTGTATCAGCTCCGATTTGCTCAAGTAACAGTGCATATGTGGTTGCCGTGTCTCCCCCGCCAACAACCAGGACCTTCTTGCCCTTGAACAAAGGCCCATCGCAGTTAGCACAATAAGAAACACCCTTCCCTGCGAATTCTTCCTCACCAGGGACAGCAACCTTTCTGTGCCTTGCCCCTGTTGCAAAAATAATTGTTTTTGTTTCATACACGTTTTTTTCTGTTTTAACCAAGAAGTTCTTGCCTGATTTTTTTATTTCAAGGACTTTTTCATTCTTAACAGGAACATTCATTCTCTTTGCATGTTCCTGGAATTTAACCATTAAATCAGGGCCCTTTATATTGGGTATGCTAGGCCAGTCATCCACCAGTGTCGCCTCTGTAATTGTTGGTGGGCTTCCAGGATCCCCTAAAACCAGCACTTTTAATGTCCTTCTTACCGCAAAGATGCCTGCTGTTAATCCAGCAGGTCCTGCACCTATTATAACAACATCAAGCATATTCTATATTTTTTGTAGTTGCTATATAAATAGCTAATACCCTGCTTAGTCAATCACCATACAGACACAGTAAGCTCTGCTTTCTGATTTGATTCAAATATCTTATACCATGATTGCTTTGAATAAACGTTTGTAATAGGAGGCAGGTCTGCTCCATAAACTGTCATATTACCTGTTTCAGTTCTATTTATTTCAATTCTGAAATTCCTATCTATTCCCAAGATGTTTTTAAATGCAACATAATCCATACTCTCCATCCGGTCTATTCTATTCTGGGATATCATCTGTTTTGTCTCCTCGACCCACGGTATGGTTTGATTTGCATTCCCTGTATCAAAGCCACCAATGCAGTTCATATTTTCATCCTGATTTGTGGTCCTCATTACGAAATAGTTTGTGCCTGCTACAAGATCTGTTTGCCAGTAAAGGGTGTTACCAGATATTATGCAAGGAAGCTGCTGTCCGTTTAATAAAATCCTTGTAGAATTTTTTGTTCCTGAACTCCATGTGTATGTTAAATAAAGCACAGCATTAGAAGCAGGACCTGTGGAATTATAATGCACAGGAGTGTCATAAACATTGATTGCCAAAAAACCCAAAACCTTTTCATAAACACTGCTTAGAATATTCCCCATGTTTTCTCCTGTATCAGCAAATATTGTGGAATAATAGCTAAATCCCCATATAACAAAGATCAGGAATACCGAAAAAGCGATTATCATATCCACATGCATATTTATTTTTAAGATTTACCGCAATTTATAGTTACTATTTTTCTTGCTCATCAACAGCCAAACAAACCACAGCAGCAAAACCAGAACAATCAGACCCAACTGCCATAGATATGCATGAACAATCATAGCTGTTTCAGCCCCAAAGGTCTGCTCAACCCATACAATTCCAAGTATCCTTGCCAGATTCCCTACCCATATCACAGGAATCCCGATCCCAAGACCGATTAATCTCCTTTTCAGTGTGCTGGGTTTTTTCATTCCAAAAGCCTTCTTTTTAAAGAATTTTCCCGGTACAGCAAATATCAGTGCGAAAAAGAATATCATGGACTTCCAGGCCGTGCAGTCCTCTGCTATCATAAAAACAAATCCTGTGTTTGTAGTTGTAAACAAAAGGCCTTCTCCTGTGACAGGCCAGCCAAGGACCTTAAACAGCCACATCATCTCCTGGGCCACTAGATTCTGGAGAAGGATAAGATCAACAAAGAGCAAAATCGCATAAAGAGGTATGGACAGCGCAAGCAGCCGAACCAAGAACTCCAGGGTCTGATAAAGCCTGGCCTGCTGCTTTGTTATCTTTCTGGGCTTGAAAAGTTTTATAATCATGAATATATATTGTTTTCTCTTAATTTATGTTGAACCAGAAAACCTTTGGTTTTAACCAAAAGATGGATGAATCAGTCTGGTTCAACACCCGTTGCCTCGCCAAGAAAGCCCCAGAATTTATTCGGGATACACGGAGACAACACTATTTTCCCAAAAAACCCTTTATGCAGGAATCTATGTTCTCCCCTTCCAGAAGGACCTTTGTCTTCACGAAATTAGCCAATGCCTGAAAGTCCTTCCTGTATCTGTGTCTCTTCAGCTTCTTATCCACCCTTCTCATAAGGGCTTCTATCCGGTTCCAGGCAAAAAGAGCAGCTGTCAGGGCATCCTTCTCGTGCTGGTTCTTCCATGTGCAGACGTTCCCGTTTCTTTCAGAAAAGGCCTGCACAATCCTGTTCTTCTCCAGCCTGTGGAAAGGCTCCTGAGGAACAATAAGCCTGGCTGAAAATGTTGCCGCTGTTTTTTCAATCGATCTAGGTGTAGGAAACTTATCACTGCCCAAGATAATGGGATTACCGTAATCCAGGATGAATTTGTTGATTCTGGCCCTGGAAAGGTTTTTCTTGCTGTTCAAAAGAATCAGATTTCCATCCAGATCCATCAGGGCTATGCCAGTTGTTGTCCCAGGATCAATACCAACTATAAGAGGGTCAATCCACCGTGAGTTGGATGCTCTGATGGCATTTAAGATTCTGTTCAGGCTAACACCATGGTTATTTATTACCTAGAAAACTTATAAAATAAATGATGTGCTATGGAGTATCCGCAATCAGTTCTGACAAAGGACAGAAAGGGAAACCCAGAAGTAAGAAACCTTCTCTCCAAGGGGACATTTGTTAAATACAATTACACAGACCCCAAGACAGGAAAGCCCATGGAGGGAGGAAAGTTCAGCATAATCCTGAAAGACAAGACAGGAAAGGAAGAACATTACTTCATTATACCCTTAAAGGGAAGATTTCTGGCCATACCTCAGAAAGAAGAAAAGAACAGAAAGGTGTGGGACGGAAAAAAGGCCATGAGAATCTAGATATATAACGAACCAGAAAATCTGTCAGAAAAGTGCTTTTCAATCGCAGCCTTTACGCCATCATCAAACCCCGTGTTGCTCTCTATCATACCGATCATTTCTAGGAAAGGCTCTATATTTTCATCCAGAAAACCTTCATTATTGCTATAAAGAGTTAAGGCGACTTGTTTGTATTTTTCACATGGCTTAACATCAATCCCAGCATCAAAAGAGACAACCCATGGGGGTACACAGTAAATACTTTCTATAACAAATGCGTCCAATACATCTGCATCTGCATTTTCCCAAAAAGAGTAATAAAAAGCATGCTCTGTTACCTTGTTGGGTATCCCAAAAAGGTTCATAAGATGAAAATCATATCTTCTGTAACCATGCACAAAAACAGCCTTTCCTACACCATTTTGCCTATACTCAAATCTGGCCATTAGTATTCTTCATTTTAAGATTTATATTTAATTCGCCCCATTTGGTACTTTATCGGCACAGGGTAACTGTAAAATCAGCCAGTGTTGGGGTATGAATAACATTTTTGTTCTAAACATCTAGCCAAATATGCTGTGTCTTTATGTTGATTGTGAACAGCTGCTAACAAGCAAACAGACAGCTTCACAACCAAAAGAATTAACTTGTGACATAAAAAACATTATAATCTTATTCAGCTCCCTCTTCCTTTTCTTCTGTTATACCCTTTCTTTCCTTGACCCTGGAAATAACCTTTTTCTCCAGATCCTTTGGCAACGGCTCATAAACTATATCAATCAGCCAGAAGAAACCAAGGCCGCCTGTGGCAGATTTCAAGGCTGAATTAAATCCGAACATCTCAGCAACAGGAAGCTTTGTCTTGATGGATGTGACACCCCTTTCCTCTCTCATCTCAAGGATCTGTCCCCTTCTGTTGTTTATCTCTTTGCTGGCACCGCCAACCTGTTCTGTAGGAACATCTATCCTTATTATCTGCTTTGGCTCTAGGATATAGGCCCCGGCATGAATCATGGCTTCTCTTACAGCCCTTCGGACAGCAGGGATAACCTGTGCAGGCCCCCTGTGTATAGCATCTTCATGCAGCTTTGCATCCACAAGCTTTATCTTTACTGCAGCACAAGGCTCCCTGGCAAGAGGCCCCTCATTCATGGCAGACCTGAAGGCATCCTTTATCATTTCCATGACCTCTAAAATAGCATGAACACCCCTTGTCATATCAAGCAGTATGCACTTGTTATGTATCAGCTTAACCTTCTTGGATTCATCCTTGTCAAAACCCAAAGAAACAAGCTTTTCCTGCAGTTCCACATTCTTTTTCTTAATCTCCTGATCCAGGATTTCTCCATCAACCATGGCCTGATATACTTCCGGTTCCAAAGGCTCCGCTATTATGTAAAACTTGTTATGCTTGTTGGGGGATTTACCTTCTATGGGAGAAGGTGTCTCGCCCTTCACACTCTCCTCGTATATAACTATAGGCGGTGAAACACTTACATCAATGCCAGCCTCTTTTAAAGGACGTTCAACCTTAGCATCTATATGGAGCTCGCCAAGACCAGAGACAAGATACTCCCCTGTATCCTCATTGATCTTTACCTGAAGGGTTGGATCTTCCCTTCCTGTCCTCTTCAGGAAATCAATCAATTTGGATAATTCTTTGGGATGCTTTGGTTCTATGGCCTTTGTAACAACAGGCTCAAAAAGGTGTTTTATTGCCTCAAAACCCACTATTATATTATCCGGGTCACAGAGCGTTTCACCAGAGAATGCATCTTTTAAACCAACAAGCCCGACAATGTTTCCAGCAACAACCTCATCCATATTTATCCGCTGCTGGCCTTTATATATAGAAACCTGCTGTATCTTTTCATTCTTCATCATGCTCACAAGATGGACACTCTGCCCCTGAATAATCTTACCAGACATGATTCTTACTGTTGCAACATAACCGGCATGTGGATCAGGATATATCTTTGTGACTATGGCAGCAAGCTTACCCTCTGGGTTGCATGCAATCATGTCCTTCGCGGCCTGTGAATCTTTTTCCCCCGGCCAGATCTTGCTTATCCTGTAATTCTGTGCATCTAAAGGATTTGGCAGATGCTGTATGACCATGTTGAACACAACAGCATGTAAAGGAGATTTCTTGGAAAGCTCATCTTCCTTGTTATTATCTGTCATATCTATTATGTCCTTGAAACTTACACCAGCATCTTTCATCAAAGGCACTGAGATTGCCCATTTCCTTACAGCGGAACCAAAAGCAACAGAACCATCCTCTACCCTTACGCCCCATTTGTCCTTGTACTGTTCCTCTGCATACTTCCTTATAAGAACATTTACCTCTGTGATTATCTTCTTGAATCTCTCCTGCATCTCCTCTGGTGTGAGTTTTAACTCTTTTATCAACCTATCAACCTTGTTGATGAAAAGAACAGGCCTTACCCTTTCCTTAAGTGCCTGCCTTAAAACAGTCTCTGTCTGTGGCATGCACCCTTCAACAGCATCTGTAACAACAACCACGCCATCCACAGCCCTCATGGCTCTTGTGACATCCCCACCAAAATCAACATGGCCTGGTGTGTCTATAAGATTGATAAGGTAATCCTTCCCCTGATAATTATGTATCATAGAAACATTTGCAGCATATATGGTAATTCCCCTTTCCTGTTCCTGGTCAACAAAATCCATCTTCAGGGCCTTGCCTGCCTCTTCCTCAGACATCATTCCGGCTCCAGCAAGCAGGTTATCAGTAAGCGTGGTCTTGCCATGGTCTATATGGGCCACAATGCCAATATTCCTGATCTGCTCAGGTTTTCTCATCAACTCTTTAACAGTCTCAGTTACTTCTTTCGCCATTATTAACAACCCTTATATGAAAAATATGCTTTAAAATAGGTTCATTTATATTTAAATAGTTAAGACCAGAATCAGATTTCTGGCAATCAAACGGAATGGCTACTTTTTTTCAACCCCCTCAAGCGGTCCAGGTTTTATAACCTCTATCTTCTCGACCTCTGTAAACCTAACAGGGTATATCTTGCTTCCAAACTTTTTTATGTTTTTCTGTATGCTTCCGCTTATAACAGATCTTATAATATCATCCACTGTTGATTTTTCCCCGTTTTTCTTAAGAAAGTCCTCTATGCTTTTTCTTACTTTTTTCTGCACCTTTGCATCCGTATTCCTGTTCAGTATTGTTGTCATTGTTATCTGTATCTTCCAGTTATCCTTTGTGTTTATAGTGTCCATTGTCCTTACCTTTTGCAGTTTCTTTCTGACAACCCTGAACAGCCTGTCCTTTGCAGTATGATAACCATTAAATCTTGTGTAGGCATTTTTACCTTCAACTCTATCAATCTTGAACTTCATGTTCATGTAGTATTTCGATTCTTGGTTTATTAACTCAGCTAGATTAATACTCACTGTCCTTCCTATCAGGGTTTTTGGGTTTATACACGGGGTTTCTGCCAATAAACTCTCCCTGAACATCTTAGGAGCCAAGATAGCGTACCAGTCCTTTCCCTTCCACTTTTTTACTGTCTCTTTTTTCTCTGATGGTTTTAATGCTCGCTTTGGCTTCTCCTTTGGCTCTTCCTTCAGATCCTTCACTTTTTGTTGCCCCATTTGATTTCACCTCTTTTTTAACGTTCCTATTCTTCATTATTTTTTCAATAGTATTTATAAACATTTCCTCATTTCCCCTGGGTATTTTGGCTCCGGCAGCCCCGGCATGTCCACCGCCCTCGCCGTCAGCCTCACTGGCAGACTGTGCCATTATATCCTTAAGATTAAGGCCCTGTTTAACAAGGGAGTCGCTCAATCTCGCACTTATCTTTGTTGTGCCATTCTCTGCATCAACAAAAGCGAATGTAGGTTTGTCCGGCAATAAAGCGGATTTGCTTATTATTGAGATAACGTTTGATGCAACATGCTCGGGTATGTTCCTTCCGGCTGTTATATAATTAGCATTCTCTGTTTTTCTTATACTTTCTTTATTTTTATAAATCCAATTCAATGCTTTGCCTATATCCTTTCTATAATTATCCAGAATCCCTTTAACCTCTGAAAAGGACAAGGGGTCATTTAAACAAAGTGCGACACCCAGAAAACCATTGCCTGTTTTTCCGCATGCATTCAGTAGTGTTGCAAACTCATTTGCATCGCTGTACTCAGGCTTGGTAAGAAGTTCATAGACATCACCAAATATATGCTCAGGGTTGTCTTCATTGCCCGCAACCCTTTGTTTTATTATACCAGAGGCCAGCGTCTTTACTTCCTCATGTGATAAGTCATTCAGCGTTCTCCATTTACCTGCTTCATCCTTCAGTCTTATTCCTATTTCCTGAAGGAAATGAACAGATGCTGACTCTGAACCAGAGACACCGGGAATATAGGGATCAACCGAATATTCCAGCGCTTTATGGACAGGTCTTGTATTCCTTCCCCACAATCTAAGGCCCTTTTTTATCTTTATTTTTCCTGTTTTCTCAGCGTCCTTTAGTATCTCTTTATTAAGGCCAAATAAACCCCAGTCAGCACCAATGGACCCTATCTGGGAATCACCAATAGCCCCTATAACCCCCAGTTCACTAAGGTCCATGTTCTCATAGCACAGGGCCCTCGCTATAAGGTAGGCCATGCCAGAACCTGATATGTTCTCTTCTATTCCAAAATCCACCGGATTAAGATGAAGCACATTGTCTGATATAACCTCGCCCTGAACCTGGTGGTGGTCGGATATTATTATCTTATTCCCTTTTCCAAGTAAATGTTTCTGTATTATTCCCAACTGGCCTGAGCCCATATCAGTAAAAACAATTAGTTTCCTGTTTTCCTTTTTTAATTCAATTATGTCTTCTTCATACAGTTGTTTGATAAAGCTTAAATGAAAGGCCTTGCCCTCTCTCAGAAGGGCCTTTACAAGTATAGCAGCAGAGCATATGCCATCACAGTCATAGTGTGAAATAATTCTTATCTCCCCTGGGAACGAAGCAATAACATCACTGATCTTCTTGGCCTTTAAAGCAATCTTTTCAAGACTTTCTATATCTTCCATAGGAAAAGAATTGGTTTTTAAAACTTAAATAAAACTCACTCAGAACTTAGCCTTAACTTTAACATAATCCTTCTCAGAAGCTGGGCTGGGCCTGATTGGCTGTATTTTTCTTCAACATCTTCCCATGTCATGCCATGCCTTAACTTGCTATAAACAAGAAAAACCGCTACACCGCCAATTATCACCAGACCAATTATTATAAGCAGCAGCCATGGAAACTCCGGGCATTCATCACCCTGCCAGACACCGCCGCAACAATATCCTGTTGTGAATGTTTCATCACCGCACAAACACGGTTCATCAACAGGTCCGAATCCGCATATCTCATTGGCCTGGCAATCAGGATCACCATAATCCTTTAGGCCATCACAATCATCATCCAGATCATTATCACAATCCTCAGGAGCAGGGAAAACAGCACCATTACAAACACTCCAATTACCTCCAGCTATACAGTTAGATACACCCCTTGTACATATACCCAAGGTTGTGTTTGGACCGCAGGGTCTTGTAACACCCTCATCTATATCTCCATTACAGTTATCATCTATGTCATCACAAATCTCCTCAAAAGGAAAAGGTATGCCACCATCATAGCACTGGCATTTGGTTGTTTCCACAGAATCCCCGCCATTCACATTATCAATTATTCCATCACAATCATCATCCTCTTGATTGCATACCTCATTTGTAGGGCCAGGGCAGCCCACCCAAGAACCAGATATACAGCTTTCCGTCCCAATCGCACAGTTACCAAAATGTGTATCATCGCATCTTCTTGTTTCTCCTGTGAGGCATTCACAGTCTGCAGAGCAGTTATCAGGCCCTTCATCTGCTCCGCATGAACCGTCACCACAGTAAGCCTCCTGTCTTATCTCAAAGGCAGAAAAACCGGAAACATTTATATTGAAATAATCATCAGCCGTGTTTTGTGTAGTTTGGGTAGATGGTGTTTTGTTCCATGTGCCACTGCAATACCTGCCTGTGAAATTCCAGTTCTCGCATATATAAACGCCAAGGAAGCTCTCGTTCTGGAATGAGGACTCTGAATAATGCATGGTAACTATAGCATTTGCTATTGAATATGTGGTGGTTACAGCATATGTTGAGCCAAGCATGTCAAAAGTAATCATCTTGTCAATATTCTGGGATATATTGATACCTTTTAGCAAAACATTAAATGTATCACCAAACACCGAAAACAGGAAGTCATAAACACCGGCCTGAACACCCAAACCTGCAAAATCACCACCATCTTTCTGAACCGACAAGACTTTATCTGCTGTGCCTGCTGAATAAACAGTTAGTGTGCTGTTTAAACCAGACGAATTATAATCAACAACACTAGCATTAAACTTGACAGATGTCGTCAGCATGGCGACCACAAAAAAGCTTTTGTTTGAGGCCGCATTCCCGTCTGTATCATTTACATAAAAGGTTATATTATGGATTCCTTTGATATATACCGGATAGTCCATTAGCGTGTTGTTTTGCAAACTAATATTTTCTATAGTTGAATTAGGTAATTCTATGGACACCCATATACTATCCACACCTTTGCTATCACTAACATTTACACCCAGGGTTACATTAGGGCAATTAGTGCAGATTCTGGGTGAAATGGTATAGGAATCTATTCTTGGCAGTGCCGAGACCATGCCGTTAAGGTTTACAATCTCATTGGATAATAACCTGACTTCTTCTGAGTCATTTTCATAACCAGATTTATTCGCTCTTATTGTATAGTCTGTCCAATATGTCATTCTACCGTTGCTGTTTATGTATTCTGTCGCATTGTATCTTGGTATCCAACCAGTTTCATTCGTCAGAAAGTAAGCTAATAAATCACCACTCACATTCTCTATGCTAACATTGGCTCCCCTGACATCTGCCCCGCTTGTATCTTCGGCATGCACATCCAGATACCACTGCCTTATAAGCTGACTGCTTGAATCAACATTTTCAGAATTATAGGTTGCATTTAAGAAAATATTGTTTTCTGCAGAAGTATATATTGCAACATCATAATTAATGCTGTCAGAAATATTAGAATCAACTATTATATTGTCTGAGCTTCCATTCATGTAAATTCCATAATAATTAGAATTCAATATATTGTCTGTCAATACGTTTCCGCTTGCACTTAAAACACGTATCCCAGCCCGATTAAAATAGCTGACAGTGTTGTTAAAAAGCACATTGTAATTGCTCCCATCATCAAGATATATACCAAACGAGCCATATTCAATAAAATTATTTGTGATATTGTTATTCGAAGACGCTGAAAGATAAATCGCAGCATCAGCGTAATCATCAGGCCATGCATATTGAAAAACATTATTATCAATCACAGTATTCATGGAAACCTCCAGATAAACACCATACGTGTTTGTATAAAAGAAGTTATCATGGATATAAACGCCCTTATTACCACTAGAACCAATGACCTTAATGGCAGTGCCTTTCCATCCTACTTTTATATAACAGTTCCTTATGGTCACATTGTCAACACGAGCACCATCGACATAAAAGGCGAGCTTACTCGTTCTTTGACGCGATCCTTTTATTTCATGACCATCACAGTCGATAACAACATCATCAGATAATATTGTGATACAGGTCTCATAAGAGAAAGTTATATTACTATCAAACTGATAAACCCCCGGAAATTTTATCTCCTGACAGCTCGAAATAGTACCAGTCACTTGTGCCTTTACAATCCCCGGTACCATAACCAAACTAAACACAAGAAGGACAAAGGCCCATTTTCCCTTCATATTTTAATTATTGTATTTCCTCTATTAAATAATTATTATGAAGAACGCAATACTTGTCCGGTACGGGGAAATAGCCCTGAAATCAGACCATGTAAGAAGGAGGTTTGAAAAAAGACTTATAAATAATATAAAATCCGGTTTAAGGGAAAACAAAATAGAGTTTAAGATCGAAAAGGAATGGGGCAGGATATTTATTTCATCTGAAAAAATCCAGAAAACATCAAAAATCCTGAAGAGGATATTCGGTATAGTCTCTTTTTCCCCATGCCGGGTAACTGATGCTGAAATAGGAAAGATTAGCAGACTGTCTGTTGATATTGCAAAGAAAACACTAAAACAAAAAGATACCTTTGCTGTGAAAACAAGAAGGATTGGCAAACACAGCTTTACATCCAACGATATTAATGAGAAGATAGGTTCTGCCATCCAGAAAAAAACCAGGGCAAGGGTTAATCTTTCCAAGCCCAAAAAAACCATATTTATAGAGATCAGAGACAAAAAGGCCTATATCTACACACAAAAGATATCCGGGCCTGGAGGATTTCCTCTAGGAACCCAGAAAAGGGTGTTAGGCCTTATAGAAAACAAGGATGGTTTCCTTGCAAGCTGGTTTGTAATGAAAAGGGGATGCTGTATAATACCTGTTTTCTCCGGCAACATAAAAAACAAGAACATGCTGAAGAAATGGTTTATTGGAGTCCCTTTCAGATACTACATTCTTAAGAGCAAAGACAAATACAAGGAACTGAATAGAATAATAGAAAAGGAAAACGCCATGGGCCTTGTCACAGCAGATTCCATAAAGGAAATAAAAAAATTCAAAACAGTGAAACAGAAAATAAGGGTTCCTGTCTTCAGGCCGCTTATAGGATACTTTTTTAACTATAAATCAAATAATAATCATGGAAAGAGTAACAAAAATAATAAATGATATAAAATCACTCAGGATACAGGGTGCGCATGAGATTTCAAAAGCAGGCATCCAGTGCCTAAAGATAACAGCTAAAAAAAGCAGTGCAAAAACAAAGGGAAAATTAATTTCTGAACTGAAGAATATAATAAAAAAACTTATGAAAGCAAGACCAACAGAGCCAGAACTGCATAGAAACATAAACACTGTTTTAATAAAAGCAGAGCATTATGAATCAGAAAACCCTGAAATCACAAAAAAATACATAATAAGACTGTGCGATGATTTAATAAGGCAATCTGAAACAATCTTAACCAAGATTGCAACATTCGGCGCAAATCAAATCCAGAACGATGAAACAATCTTAACCCATTGCCATTCACACGATGTTGTTGCTATTTTTAAGGAAGCCAAAAGGCAGGGAAAAAAATTTACTGTAATTGTTACAGAAACAAGGCCAAAAAACCAGGGACTTATCACAGCCAAGGAACTGCTTAAATCAAAAATAAAGGTCATATATTGTATTGATTCTGCCATTGGCCATGTTATGAAAAAAGCAGACAAAGTCATTGTAGGGTGCGATGCCATACTAGCTGATGGGTCCATAGTGAATAAGATAGGCACTTTCCCTATGGCACTTGTGGCAAAGGCATTCGGAAAACCATTTATAGTAGCTGGTGAAACAATGAAATTTGATCCAAAAACAATTCAGGGAATACCAGAACCAATAGAGCAAAGGGATATCCATGAGATAATAAATCCGTCAAAAATAAGGAGAGCAAAAATAATCAACCCGGCCTTTGACATAACGCCGTCAGATTATATAGAATTCCTTATAACAGAGAGAGGTATAATGAAACCCGAACTCTTGAGAGAATCAATTGAGTTAAGACCGCCTACATAAAGTTCTTGGCATCCTCTGACTGCTGCTTTTTTTTCTTATAGTATTCCCTTGCAGCCCTTTCCAGAGGCAGTCCTTTCTCGGATTCCTTGGAGCTTCTTTTCCTGACGTCTATAAACAGAGGAAAATTAACAGCTTCACCAACAATAAGACCCTTACCAACCTGCAGGGATGATATCTTATTGGCAACATCTCTCGTTATCCCTTCAGAGCTCTCCTTGACTCTGTCCAGATCATAGGGATTTGTTATCCTTAAAATAATATGGGTATTGCACTGGGATAGTATGGTTGTGGAAAGCCTGACAGGTCTCTGGGATATTAAGCATAAAGAGGCATGGAATTTCCTCCCTTCCCTTGCAATGGTTGTCAGAACAGTTCTTGCAATAGCATCTTCTCTCTTTGCACCCTCTGGAACAAACTGATGGGCCTCTTCCAGAACCAGAAGAAATGGTGGTATTAATCCCCTTCTCCTCATATTAAAGAGCTTCCTTGCAATATATGCTGTTATCATGTGTTTCTTCCTCATATCTGTAGTTGCTGAAAGGTCCACAACACTAAGACCACCCTGCCTTGCCAATTCATTTATTGGGGGATAATCAGCCAGACCAAAGATGCCCGTCTCAGCAAGATCATACAGCATAGAGGTTAAAACATCTTTGGGGCCTGGTTTAATTTTCTCATCCTCTTCTATAGCTTTAATAACATCACTGATTCCGTAATTCTTGTTTACCTTAAGGTTCCTAATAACCTTTGTTAGAACCCTTAATTGTGCATAGGATTTGAGATGCAAAAACTCGTTTATCTGATGATGAGAAAGATTTGATAGACCGATTCTGATATCTGAACAAGGAAAAACCCTTGTCTTTGCAGAGAAGTCAGGATCATCAGCAAAGCTTATATACTCTCCATGCGGGTCAATAACTATAACAGCCAGCCCGTTTTCCTGTCCCCTCTTCAGCAACTCCTCAAAGAGAACAGAAACAAGATATGATTTGCCTGCTCCTGACATGGCAAGTATAGCAAGATGTTTATGAAAAAGCCTTGTTACATTAAGCCTCGTATCCAGATCATGGTATGAGAATTTTCCTATATTCAAACCCATCGGATCCAAACCAAAGAACCTCCCAAGGATATCCAGATCAGGCTCAAACACCTTTGTTCCCGGGGAAGCGGGAAAGGAGCTTTCTCTGAATGAGTCATTACTAAAAACACCAAGCGGTATCACATCAGCAACCAGACATTCCCACCCGTCCACAGGAAAGATATCATCAAGTCTTTTGCCGGAGTTTTGATACTCCTTGACAGACTCAGGTCTCATAAAATATTTGTTACTCTTCATAACATCAGAAACCCTTCCTATTAATTTTCCGTCCTCAACATCCAGTTGAACAAACTGGCCTCTTCTTACAATATTGCCCTTGTTTATAACAAATGAAAACCTTCTCGTTGAAGGGCCTTCAAAAGTGGAGATAACAGTCCCGTATTCTTTCATATCACCCACATCCACTTTCGTTAAGTTTATCTTTTCCGTTAACGCTTTTGAACCAGTTGCCTTGAAAAGGGTTAGTGGAGATAACAGTCCCGTATTCTTTCATATCAATAATTGGTAATGAAATTTATAAAGAATTCACTATTAAAAGGCAAATGATTCCCTGGTTTGTGTTCTGAAATCTCATCACTCAAAATTTAATTACCTTTCCATTTCTTTTTGAATAATCTTCTTTTTTAATTTATTCTAAGGGTTTCGCATTGCTTTCTTGCCTCTCTCGACATTCTAATATACTTGCGGAGGCGGATAAAGAATGCCACACACCACAAATGTATGGATATATGCCTTTCAACCTCTATCTGCTCTTTTAATATACTCTTCGCCATCATCAAAAATTTCAGGGCGATAGTTTTTTCACTAATAAAAACAAAATATAATCATGAGATTCC
>CAYNRQ010000018.1:0-18472 GCA_964399875.1 uncultured archaeon | reverse complement strand
GGATTAGAGAGGTGAGAATAATAGTGATACATGTTAAAGAAAATTTTGTATTGATGATATAATTCATAATTATAATATTAGTTGATAAAGTATATATATTACTTTTACTCTTGCAACCTGCCAGCTACCCCAAAGTACTGCTGCATTCTTTGGTGGTTATCATGGCAGCAGGCAGCAATAAGCAATGCATTGGATTTTGTTGCAAACCCCACACGCCTGTCATCGCTCAAAAATAATTATATCTATATAGGCCTGCCCTGTCCCTGTCTTCTTTACAGTGCCCCTTAGAGTACCTCTTCCATTGTATGTGCCTATCGACTTGCTTACTGCTACAATATCAGCTGTCCCGTCACTGAAAGAATACCAGAAATGCCCTGTTTTCATTATCCTTTTTAAAAAGGATATGTTTCCTATAAGGATTACGTCTTTATTTATAAAGTCGTCCAGATGGCTGTTTATATAATTCACGCTTGTGCCTTTTGGTGTAACCCTTTGTGTCTTTTTTTCTCCTTTCCTTAGGTGTCTTATTCTTCTTCTCATAGTCCTAAGATCATCCATGAATGAAACACGCCTGTATCTCCTGATTACAAGAAGCAGTATGAATGCTGCGGCTGCTATCAGAATTCCGGCTATCTCTATCCTGTAGACAGCAGGCTCTGCTCCGAACACATTAAATACTTCTGTATCCTGCAGCACTTCCCAGAAATCCTTCCTTAGTCTTGCCCTTACTATATATTCTCCGGGCGGAGATGACGGAAGCCTGAAGTGATCATATACCCTTGTCACTTTTCCTGGTGTCAGGGTTCCAAGAGATATCAGGTTTATGTAGACTGTGGTCATAACAGGGGTTTTGCTTATAACCTCTATCTCCAGGTTCATGCTGTGCATTAACTCGCTCGGTATGATTATAGTTGTAAGGTTTACAAAGGAGTCAGTGGATGCGTAGTTCTTTTTGTCAGGTTTTATCACAATTACCGGAGGAGTCTCAGAGTATACAACCGTGATCTTCTTTTCTGATCCCTTTCCTATAAAAGGTATGTTGATATAGATATCTCCTGTTCCGGTATCAGTGTAGTTAAGATGCCCATTCTCATCATCTACGCTTATTATTTTTTCTGGATCAATAGAGAGATTAAAGAATATCTTTGTATAGTCCTCCTCGCCCATATTGTGAAGCGTTGTATTAAGCATAAACAAGGCAATATCCCCTTCAAAACCAATGACATCCATATTATCTTCCACAGCCAAGACAGGTGGGGTTCTTACCTCAATATAATAGGTTTTTTTCTCCTGAGGTCTGAAGCTGTCTGACCATGTCACATAGGATATGCCGTTTTTTCTCATATCCAGCCTGGTCTTGTTGCTGCCTTTTCTAAGGTATGCATTCAATGTATCGTTAAATATCTCGATCTCGAATGTTTTCTCTCTTATAGACAGGGATGGATTGTAAACAGAAATCTTTTTCGTCCATCCCACAGACCTGCCAACATAGGCCCTTATCTGTTCAAAATTGCCTTCTGTTATATTAAGTTTATCTAGTATCACTCTCTCATAAACCCTTATCTGCAGGTAAATATCCTCTGATACGTATCTGCGCCTGTAAGAATCATATCCAGAGAACCTGGTAAGCAGTTCATGCGTGCCGAACGGCAGCCTTACCCTGTATGTTAATTCAATTAAATCATTGTTGTAGTAATCAAATCTCCCTTCTTTTCTTGTTATTGAATACGTCCTGTACATCCTGTCTACCAAGGCCCTGACACCTTCATCATTCAAGATATAATCGACGTCCTTGATAAGATCCACCCATTTTCCCTTATCACTGTCATAAACCCTTAATCTTATGCTTGTGGGTACAAACTCAGAGTTGTCTGGTATGAATATCATTCCAGTAATATTCCTTATTCCTGCTGTTCCTGTGTCATAAACACCCACAACTGTTTTTATTTCAGCTGTATTGTTATCAATAAGCCTTATTTCAGCACTTTCTTTTGAAAGGTCTGCATATCGCACAATAATGCCTGGTCCGCCACCGCCTGGTGGTTGTGGTGTTACTGGAACCACGCCAGGAATATATGTTCCCTTTTCAAATATCTTTGTAGCAGGTGTTCCTGAAAGTGTATGTGCTGTGAAGTATGTTGTAAAGTTGTATGGCAGTGTGATGGTGCTTGTAGGGCCTGATTCATCATGAGTTATTATTATATCCTCGTTTTTTCCCAGGGTTTTTCCTGTCGCATTTGTAAGGTTAAAAATACTTACTGTCACATTGCTGCCATTCAATGTTATACTTGCGTGACCAGTGATATCATATCTTTCTCCTCCTATGCTCTCATTTGAATAAAAAACCCTTACGCTGCTTGTTGAAACACTGAATCCAGACGGGGGAACGAGAACAGCAGTTATGTTGTTTGATTCCAGTGATGCATGGCCTATGTGCTTGAATGACTCCTGGATGCTGACTTCCCTGCCTGACACTGTGTTTGAGATTATTGTTATTATATCATTGTACGGGTTTATGTCCATGACATAAAGATTAGGCAGATCCAATATGCTTTTTGTGGAACTGTTAAATGTGGTGGCAGATTCATTCCATTCGACCTCCCAATCAAATGCCACTGTGTAAAAGTCCTTTCCCGGGGTAGTTTTGTTGTACCAATTTGTATAAGATGTTTGTCCTGGCGCTATGGTTTTATCGCCTGTTGAGTTCAGAATGGGGTTGTTCAGATCATCAATCCTGTATATTGCCCAGCTGTGTATGGTATAATTCAAAAAGCTTGCCATGTTTCTTAAAAAACCCCTCACCACAACAGGGTCTGTCATAAGCATCTCCACTCCTTGTCTTACATCGCCTCTGGAAAACCTGTCAGAGAAACCAATGCCTGTGAATACACTGCCGTCAAAACTTTTGGTTAGTGATGTTTCCCTGCCTGCACCTATATCCACATATAGATTATTATAATCAAAATTCTGGTTTCCCTGGGTTATTCCCACAAAGGTTATATGGACGGGCTCCCATTTGTTGAGATTCCCATTCCAGTAAATTGTGTCAGACTGTCCATCTGAATCAGAATCCGATAGTACTGCAGAGCCTTTTGAAGAGGATATGTCTGTCAGAATGATGGAATCATTCAGGCCCAGCGTATTGACTGCTGCTCTGATATAAAAATCCACATCAGCAATGTCCTTGGTTGAATTCATGCTAAGGTTAAAGTTGATTGTGTTCTCGGAATCAGAAACAAGGTCAATGCCTCCAAGTGAATTGGTGTAGTTGAGGGAAAGGTATATGATGGTCAATACTGACTGATTGGTTATGGAATAGGTGAAATCCGCTGAATTTGTGGTTGTGTTGACGAATATTCTTGTTCTGTCTCCATATGTTTCAGATATAGCAGTGCTCCTGAAGCATGTTGGTGAAACAAGATTGGTGTTCCCTGTTCCTGAAAGGTTTATTCTTATATACTGTAGGGCATCCTGTATATTACCTACATCGACCTCTACATATCCTGTGCCTGATATGTTTGTTATCAAGCTACCGTTGGGATAAAAAAAAGCCTCTGCATTTTCTGTTAGATGGGTTGATGGCCAGTTGGCAGAAACAAAGGCTGGCATTATTAGGAATATAAATAATACTGAAAAAAAATATCCAACCAATTTTCTCATGTTGAATTATTTGTTTTTCTAGGCAGATAAAGTTTTAATATACTAAATAAATATTGTATATGAGCGGAAGTATGAACATATTCAAGGAAGCCAGAATGCTGTTATTTTCTCCAACTGCTTTTTTTAACAAAGTGAAATTGGAAGAAAGATTTTACTTTTCATATAATTTTTTCATGACATGGTCATTCATTGCAACATTTTTTGGTCTTTTTGTTGAATATAATCTGATTGGGTTCTTTTTCTTTGTTATATCCCTGGTCACTGTTTTTATTGGAGGGGCTATCTTTCATATTATCTTGTCCTTGTTTGTTAAAGAAGCCATTTTTATACAGACATTCAAGGCACTGGCATATTCCATTGCACCTGTTTGTGTGTTTAGCTTTCTCCTGATAACCGCTCATCTTGGAATTCTTGGACAGGTTGTTGTTTTTATTTATACGGTTGTGACATTAATATGGTCCATTGGCCTGCAGGTAATTGGATTGTCAGTTCTGCATAATATCTCAGCAGAAAAAGCGTTGGGAATTGTTGTCGCATTCACTATGGTTGTTTTTGTTGCTTCGATTATACTTGGTTTCCTGCCGCAGATGTTCTGGAATAATCTGTTTCCGTTCCCAAAAATAATCTTATTATTAAACCTTGCACCATGATGTGATTTGTCTTGTTTGTGTGAATGTGTTGTGAATTGGCAGATGGATATACTGTTCAACAGACATACCAGACCAGCAGCGCTATTTCAGCGGCTGCGCAGGCATGCTGATTAACTGTTGATTTTCAGTTAGCGAATTTATAAGTTATTATATTAACCCAAATAACCAATATATAATTGTTAATTAAACTAAGTGATTAGTTTGCGCGCAAAAAGAAATGGGCTTGTGATTTTGTTATTGGTAGGTATTGTTATTCTGGCATATACCAGTGTTTTTTACGTAAAGGCAGGTAATGGGACATACACCAAACAGATAACCTTTAACTTGGATTTAAGCAATCCATTATTCAGATTCGAGCAGAACCAGTTTAATGACAGCTCATACACCCAGGAATACCAGTATAACACAAGCGGCAACTACACCTTCTGGATAGAACTGCCAAAAAACTCAACCATAAATACCATAAACATGAACATGAATCTGACAGGAAAGATACTGGCTAACATTACTAATACAGGTGCTGCCCTTGATCACTGGAGCGTAGATATAGGAAACTTAACAGACAATTCCGGAAATGAAATAGTAATCTCTTCTTATATTTTAACAGCCAACAATACAAGAGTTTATGACAGGGGTATGAACTTTTTATGGGGATACGATGTTGATAATGATGTGTTTGATGTAGAGATAGGGAACATAACTTCTGACCCTGGAAATGAATTGGTTTTAGGGTCTAACAGTGGGGTAAGTGTTCTGAATTCATCCGGTTCTCTTGTGTGGGATAATTCCCTAGGACAGGCAAAGAGTGTTGTAATAGGCAATCTGACTTCAGAGCCTGGGAATGAGGTAATAGCAGGAGGCACATCTGTTTATGTTCTGAATTCAAGCGGGGATCTTGTAGACAGCAGAACGCTGGGTAATGATACCTATGCTGTTGCAATAGGAGATGTTAATACATTCATTAACGGGAACGAAGTTGTTGCCGGAACAAGAGGGGATGATGACAAGGTTTATGTTCTTAACAGAACACTGGGTACTGTGTGGAGTTATACAGCAGAGTATGACATAAATAATGTGGAAATAGGCAACATAACCTCTGACCAAGGAAATGAGATAGTAGCAGTGGGTGGTGAGAGCGGATCAGGAAAGGTTTATGTGCTGAATGCCAGCGGGAGCTCTGTTTGGAACTATACACTGGATGATGAAGGTAATGATGTGGCTATAGGAGAGGTTGTAAGTTCGCATGCAGGCAATGAGATAGTTGTTGCAGGAGGTGGAGGGGATGCAGATAACAGGATATACATAATAAATTCCACTGGTCAGCTGATCTTATCATATGCTGCCAGCAGTTATGTGAGGGGTGTTGCCATAGGGAACATTTCAGAGGATTCCGGAGATAATATAAATGAGACGCTGGCTGTTGATGTGGATGGAAATCTATACGAATTAAATTATGATAACTTTCCAATCAATATAACCATCTATGTAGGTGGTAATGCCAGCTGGAACTACAGCCAGGGTGACAGGAGGCTGAGGACAAGCGCTGTGGTTAATGGGTTAGAAGAAGAAATACAGAACTTTTTGGATAATGACACTCTGTGCCCGGATAATATATGCAATGTTACCTTTAATGTAAGCAGCAGTGGTAAGGGAATAATCAATATATCTGAATTAAACATAACCTATGATTACAATGCTTCCTCGAATATTGATAATACAAGTGTTTATCCTTCATGGTCCAGAAATTATGGAGTGGCTGTAAATGAATCCATAATATCAGAAGCTATAAATATCAGCTATACCAATCCCGCGCTTGATATTGAAATAAGATATATCAGAATAAACAGCACAGCCACTGTTTGTGGCCTTAAGAATTCTACGTACTCAAATACAACTATTAACGGGGCAAACTACTGCAACATAACAGATGAAAACCTTGTGGTATATGCAAACTCTGGCCATGCACCAACCCTCCTCTGGGACAATAACATGAGAAGTGATGTTCCTGTGTTCATGCATGTCAGCGCCCCTTATAACACATCAGGCACTGATAACAACTATTGGAGAAAGAACTTCACAATAACAAGTAATGCAAGCGAGATGTTCAGAAACATAAGTGCTAATGTCAGTATTAATGACAGCGTTGTGAGGGGTGGGGTTTTCCTCAATGTCTCCTGGGGTGGAACATGGTATGATATAACACCTTCAACCACATGCCCTGCAATGGATTCTGGCCTTGTGCTCGGTTTTATCGGATGCAGGAACGATACAGATGGTGATGGGATAACAGATTATTTCAATTTCACCCAGCCTAATATAACAGCCATGGATAATGTAAGCTATCAGGCAGGTGGTTCCTTTAATCTGAAGCCAGACCTCACAGACCAGAATGTAACCCCGAGCTCTGGTTATTGGGGGCAGGGCTACAATTTCTCTGTTTATGTAAACGATACAGAAGGCAATAATGTGAACGTAACGCTTTGGTTTTATTACAATTTCTCTGATTCATGGGTAAACATGGGTACAGAAAATATAACCGGCAGCGGGTACGTGTATTTCAATAAGACATCAGAGAGGTCCTGGGTCGGAGCAAACAAGTACAAGTTCGAATACCAGGATTTCAATTCAAGTGGTTATCCTGTTCACAGTGCCACAAACACATCAGAATTCACAGGCCCAACTGTTCTAAGGCATAATGTGACTGTTACGCATATATCAGGAAACAACTCTGTTGTTTACAGAGAGAACAGAAGCCTTACAGGGAATTCCACACTGATTCTGCAGGTTATGATAAACGATACAACAGATTATGATAACTGGACAGGGATGAACTGCACATTCTGGGTCACGCAGAACAACGGGTCTGGATACGATTCAGGGAGTCAGGCATCCTTAAATGATTCTGGTTACTGCAACATAACATTTAATCCTGATAGTGGTTATACAGTGGGGGGTCAGATATGGAACACCACAGTGAATGAGACCTATTATTTGTTGGTTAACTGGACAAACTTCACTGCAAGGATTAAGGGTCATTTGAATGTGAGCATAGCAAGCCCCTCTGAAAACCAGACCATTGTCAGAAACACAAATAACATATACCAGGCGAGGCTTATTGATGAATATGGTTCGGGCGTTTCCTTATCAGGATACAACTGTACATGGTATTTTAATGGGTCAGATAACATGGGTGAGAACCAGACCAATTCGACTGGCTACTGTATCCTGAACTGGACAGCCGACTGCACATACCAGAACCTTGGCTTATACTATTTGAATGTCACTCTTAACGGAACCCAGCCTGCCTATTATACTATACTTGGGAATGTGAGCAGTATCTCTGTTGCACTTATTGATAATTCAAGTGCAGTGATAGACCTTCCTTCAGCAGGCACATTCTTCAATAAAAACCAGAACGTGTCCTTGAATTCCAGTGTGAACGATTCGTGCAGTAGTTGCAGTTCAAACCAGTACAACATTACGTGGTTCGGAATATGGAAACAGAAATTTAATATAACATTTAATGAGACACTCGGCATAAACAGAACAAATGAGGTGATAACACTAAAAGGTTCTGAGCTTTCTGATGAAGATGTGAACCTCAGCGCTTGGAAGATAAATTCCACAAGGATAATCTGCGAAGGGCAGAACGTCTCTGCACAGATAAACAATAACAGTGCAGATGAGTATATAGCAGCAGAATCTGAAATAATATTCTTATTGAACCTGAGTGCAAATCAGACGAAAACATGCGAATTCTACTTTGATACAGAAAACGTGTTTGCAAACACGAGTATTCACTTTATAAGGAACGGTGGGTTTGAATCAGGGGATAGCAGCAACTGGTCAGTATCCGGCCCCACCCAGATAATATCAGGGGGTGCTGCTAATGGGACCTATTCCTACAGGGTAGGGAACTATTCCAATTCAGTCGGCCAAATAAACCAGACATTCAATCTGACATCTTCTTATCTGCACATGTGGTTGAATGTTAGCCATGAAGATGAAGGGACCGTTTTGGTTACATTGTACAATGGAACTTATTATGTGCTGGAAAAATTCGGTAATGATACGTATGATTACTCAGGTTTTGAAAATCACACAGGGTGGATTGAAAGGAACTACAATGTGTCTAATTTCACAGGGCAGATGGTGACTTTAATAATAACCGCTAATGCAAGTACTGTAGATCCTACCAATGACCAGTCAGAGGTATATGTGGATAGCGTGTGCATGTCTGATTCCAGTGGAACGTGTGTTTCATATGACCCTGGATCCAGGACAGATCTGCGGGTAATATCAAAAACAATAATAGGTTCAGAACAGAACTCGACATGGACTGTTCCTGTTGACCAGGATGTCGGCCCGCAGACCATACTTGCAAAGATGAATGGCTCATACTACATAACATCCAAGAACACAACAGATGTTTACATATACGGATGGAGTAATGTCTCGAACATAAGCTTTAGCCCTGTTGTTGCAGGGGAGTGCATAAACTATACATGCCTTGTTAATGCCAGTATTAATCTGTACTGTCTTGTGCTGGATGCAAACACTTCAGAGGGAATATATAATTACAGCGTGTTTTTCTACAGGAACGGCACAGAGATAGGAAATGCCACAACCAACCAGAGCGGGTGGGCCAGCTACTTGTGGATAAACTCAACCTCTGTGGAAGGCAGCCATGAGATCAAGTGCAATATAAGTGATTCCATGGCCACATACTACAACATAACACAGAACAATTCCATGAATGTAAACATAAGCTTCTCTGCCAATGATACAACAGGAAACCTTACCATAACCCCCATGCACTTAGAGGCAAATAATCTTACAAAAACAAACAATGTGTCTGTTACTTTCAACCTCACAATAAACAACACAGGAAATGATATAATGTATGGCATATACATTCTTGTTTACAACAAAACAAACTTCACAAGCAGTTATGAGGCCTGTAAAAGCCTCGGCTCACTGCAGACATGCGATGGCAATCTCAGTTTTGATATAACAAGGTTTGCTGACCTGGGCAATACATCAATAAATGTGAGCCTCAGATGGAGTAATCCTGTGGGTGTTTTTGAAAATGAGACTGTTACTATAAATGTTATAAACAATACTATACTCAATGCTGCAGAAGATGCAATAAATATCACACTGGCCTTTGGCGGAACAGCCTCCCAGAATATAACGATAGAAGCCTTTGGTAATACAGAGCTAAACAGTGTGAACCTCAGCAAGACAGGAGGGGATTCGGCAACAGTTGGGGGCTGGATAAACTTCAGCCAGAATGATTTTGCTGTATCAAGGTTTGGTAACACAACGGTTTCTGTTGGGATAAGCGTTCCTGACAATTCAAGTAATATGGGTGAGTATTCTGTTTATATCCTTGCAAATGATACTGGTTCTGATTGCAGTGGTGCGTATGAGAACTGCACTGATTATATTCTGCTCAACATAAATGTAACAGACCAGGACTGGTCTGTCAGCCCTGTTTCAGACAACACAATAACAGCGGGTATAAACACAAACAATCTAGGATACTTCAGCCTTATAAACATAACAAACAGGGAGACTTATAACCTGACAATAAACTTCACCTTAACATCCAATGGCACCCAGTTCTTCAATACAACCTTTATTTTCAATAACACAGTAACACCGCTGCCTGCTTCTGATCCTCTTAATATAACAAATCGTTCTTATGGCTATCTGAACGTAACGTATAACATATCCAATGCGACACTGAGCGATGTTGGCCTCTATTACATGAATATATCTATCCAGAACATGAACTCATCCGGTGTGCCGGCATATTTCAATTTAACAAGGTGGCTGGAGATAAGCCAGTTAGAGATCGTGATAATATATCCAAACGCATCGTCTCCTGCAACAAACATAAATGTGAGCGATACTATACAGATAACAGCCAATGCGACATACAATGGCAATCCGCTCACAGAAAACATGACATTTTATGCAGAGGTGGGCGGTGTTCACTGCCCAGTCACAAGCAACACCACGTCTGGTGACCTATGGCATATCAATTGTACAGCGCCTGAAATTCCAGGCAACAGGATAAATAACACGCTTTTACTCTCCGGGAACTATACCACACAGAACATGGTCTTCAATGCAACCCAGGCAGACAGTGTGGTTTACAGGGATGTAACGCCTCCCAGGATAAACAGCATAGATTTATTTGTTAATGGCACTTCCTCTTTAACAGCTGACAATGACCCCAATATAAATTATTACACAGAGAACGTCACCAATATAACAGTGAATGTTAATGTGACAGACAACTATAATGTGAGCAATGTGTGGATAAATGTGACAGATCCTGACGGAAATTCAGCAAGGATAAACCTCACAAATTCTGGCGGGGATATATGGACAGGAAATTACACCAATCCAAGGATAATAGGCGATTACAGGATAAATGTTTACGCGAATGATTCAAACAGCCTGCAGAACAGCACAGAAAATGAAACCATGGGGTGGTTTGATATATATACAGAGATAGAGTTCATAGGGAATTTCACGGATGCTGATGGGAATGCGTTCAGTGCAAACCTTACTTTCTATAAACCAGGGACATCATGGAATATAACAGGGAATTCCTCCTCTGGTTCGTACAACTTCACTATACACAACAGATCGTATGACATTGTTGTTGAGGTTTTTGATTATGCTGTCAGGCTTTACAATGTTAATATTACAGCCTCTGCAGAGAATATGTTCAACACAACAAATCCCGGCAACATAACAAATGCAATAAGGTTTGATAACTTCCCTAACAGAAGCGCGCCTGATATATCAAACATAGACCTTCCGGATACAGCAGAGAACATACTCATGGCCTTTGTGATAAGCGCCCCGTACCTGAGCTATTCAAGCGCTATTATTAATGTGACGTACACAGACGCCCTCACCGCAGGAACCTTTGAGGAACCGGATTTAAGGATATTCTACTGCACCAACTGGAACTATGGCTCAAGGACATGCTCTGGAGGGGATTTCGACAGATTTAATAATGAGAATGATATTCCTAATGTGACTGCAAACACATTCTCATTTGCAGCAAATCCTGGAACCGCTTATGCAATCGCAGAGTCGTGTTATCCAAACACGTGCGGTGAATCACCTCCATCAAATCCACCGGGTGGTGGTTATGTGCCAAGCGGGGGAGGAGGAACAACAACGTATGTATGCGGCAATGGGAGATGTGAATCAGGAGAGAATGCACTTAATTGTCCTGAAGACTGTGGAACAACATCGCCTGATGGGGAAGAGTCTTTTGATGTTAGGACCACTATGATAGAGGTTCGGATCTTCCCTGGACAGAACAAAAGCTATCCGTTATGGGTAACAAACAATATGAATAAAGTTAAACACTTCACCATATCTGTGGAAGGCAGTGCGCAGGATTTCATAACATTCAGGGATAATGCCTTGATTGTAGCTGCAAATGACACAGAGTCAACAGATATCCTGATAAAAACGCAGGAAAACAGCACATTGGGAACCTATACAGGCAATATAGTCGTAAGGACAGATGCTGGTACAAGAAAGATTCCTGTGACAATTATAATAACCCAGGCAGGAGAGATTGGTCTTGACCTGGTTGTGGAGGCCAGGACTAGACAGGTGGAACCAGCAGGTATACTGCAGTTCCATATATCCATGTACAATACAGGTCGCATGGCTGAATTCGACACCAATCTAACCTATATTGTAAGCAATATAGAAACAGGAAAGAATACCACTATAGGGAATGAGACAGTGAATGTTAAGACCACAAGATCCTTCACTAAAAACATAAATCTTGCTGAGTTCAACCTGAGCCTGGGACACTATGCTCTTGAGGTTGTGGCTGTTTATGAAGGCGGTTCCACAATATCAACAGATTCATTTGAGGTTGTGGCAGCGTTCTGGACACCAGAAAGGGTTACTATTGTTATAATCATAATCTTGATTATAGCGGGTATTATAGCAGGTTATTACACATGGAAAAGATACTTAAAATGGAAAATGACAAAAGCGAGATATGTGTTCCCCCTTGATTATAAAAAGCTTCCTAAAAAGACCGATGAATCGTTCTGGATAGGCAAGGTGGCAGAGACAGACATAAACACATATTTCAATTCCAGGGACGTAATGACACACATCCTGATAGGAGGGGCCACAGGTTCAGGTAAATCTGTGACAGCATCCATATTCGCAGAGGAGGCCCTGAAGAGAAATATACCTGTTATTGTGTTTGATCCTACAGCACAGTGGACAGGCTTTGTAAGGCCTTGCAGGGATAAAAACCTGCTCAAATTCTATTCGAAGTTCGGAATGAGATTGGAGGAAGCAAGACCATTCAAGGGTATAATAGTCGAGGTCACAAACCCGAACATAAAGATAGATTTCAGAAAGCTGATGAAACCGGGAGAGATAACAGTTTTCACGCTCAACAAGCTGAAACCCGACCAGTATGATGATGCTGTTATAAATATAATAGACACCATGTTTGGTATACCTTGGGAAGAATCAACTGAGCTGAAGATGATGATGATATTTGATGAGGTTCACCGGCTTTTGGAGAAGTACGGGGGGAAGGGAGGTTATATTGCCCTGGAAAAGGCCACCAGAGAGTTTAGAAAGTGGGGCATCGGCCTTATCATGGCATCCCAGGTATCTTCAGACTTCAAGGAGGCCATAATGGGTAATGTTCTTACAGAGATACAGCTTAATACCAAGTCCCTTAATGACATAAAGAAGGTGGCCAAGAAATACGGGGAGATTTATTCAAGCAGAATAACCCATGAGTCTGTGGGTGTGGGCATGATCCAGAACCCCAAGTACAATAAAGGAAAGCCTTATTTTGTCAATTTCAGGCCTACCCTGCATTCCCCGCACAAGATATCTGAAACAGAGATGGGGATGTACAAGAAGTACAGCATTATAGTGGATAAAATAGAGAGCAAGATATTAAGCCTGAAGAGAAGGGGTGTAGACACAACAGACCTTGAACTTGAAATTGGATTGGTTAAAGACAAGCTAAAGGAAGGGAGATTCAGAATGGTTGAGATATACGTGAATTTATTAAAGAAAAAACTGAAAATATAATGAAGGGGAACAAATGACAGATAAAATATGCCCAAAGTGCGGAAGGAGATACAAGAAAAAGTTTAATTTCTGCGAGGATTGCGGAATAAAGCTAGATGTAGAAAAAGCTCCAAAGAAGCCAAAACCCAAGAAAAAGCCGGGGCCGAAAATCAGTCAGGGAACAGAAAAAAAGATATCCAAGAAGAGAATTCTGGGAATGTTCAAGAAGAAAGAGAAAATGCCAAGATTCTCTGTTGAGGAAATAAAGAAAATGACAACAAAAGGTGAAAAAACATCCATAGAAGAAATTGTGATGGGTATAGAAAAGATAAACGGAAAGCTGGAGCTGATAGACAGTTTTAGGAACGCAAGCGAGGAGAGGTTCATAAAGCTGGGAGAAGAGATAGGAGAGCTCAGGTCAAGCATGCTTGAACAGGAGAGCGTGATGGGAAAGGTAAGCGCTGGTTTCGAAAGGATAGAGGAAATGATGAAGGATATTGAGCCTGAAAGGACGGAGAAAGAGAAACTGAAAACAAGGAAGCTTATAGATGAAAACACGGCCAGGATAGACATGATTAATAAGAAGTTAACAAGCTTCAGCGATGAGTTAAAGAAATACAGAAGCATGATGGAAAGAATAAAGGGCGTTGAAAACCTTGTGAAACTTATCAAGGATGCACAGAACATCACTTCAAAGATAAAGGAATCCGAAAACAATATGAGAAGATTATCAAGCAAGGTGGAAAAGATATTTTCAGAGTTTGATACAAGAATGACCAAAATAGACAAACAGAACGAAAGGCTGGACAGGCTTGAGGGCCTTGTGAATGAGGTTGTTGGTTCTTTAGATGCCCTTGAGATAAGACTGAAGAGTGCGGTGTTCCAGAACGATTTAACCAAATTCAGGGAGACTGTTAAAAAAGATTACACTGATTTTGAAACCAGGTTTGAAGACAGGCTGCATGAACTTAAAAATGTGGTAGACATGCTGGTTTCTGCCATGGAAGATGTGAAGGGAGAGAAAGTGGTTTTGGAAGAGAAAAAACCAACCAAAAAAACAAAAGAGAAGAGAGAAGAGCTGTCTGTTCCTAACCTGGATATAGATGTAGGAAAGGGCGAGCTGGATATGTCTGAGGAAACAAAACCTTCGGATGATTACCATGAGATAAGAAATCTTATAGAGAAATGCCATGAAAGTATAGATAAGGGTGATTTGCATACAGCAAATGATATTTACACAAAGATAGTTGAACTTTACAAAAAAATGAGGGAAGAATCAGGGGCAACAGATGAAGTGCAGGAAATTTATGAAGACATAATGGAGCTTCACAGCGAGCTGGTTGACCTATCTTCTTCTTAATAATAGTATTATTATAATGACAAACAGCAGGATTGCTATTATCAGGCTGGTGTCTGGTGTTATGGTTACTATCTGCCTTTCTGTCTTCACCTCAAACACATCAGTACTCATGGCCTCTCTTCCTGTATAAGTCACAAAGGCCTCGAATGTGTACATGCCGGCTTTTATCTCTGACGGCAGTCTAAGGGACAGCTCCTCTTCTTTCTTATCCACTATAGCAAAGGTCTTTGATTTCTCTGTTATTAGTTGTCCTTCCATGGTCTTGGCTGAATAGGTAACAAAAACATCCACCTTTGCCTTTGGCCCGCCGACATTGATCATCTTCAGAACAGCCTTTACAACACCGCCCGGCTCTACTGTGGCTGTTAATATATCTATCATCACATCAAAGGATGGTATGTTCAATTCCGTGTGCATCTCTGTCTGGATATGCTTCTGGTACTGAGGATCCCAGGCGCCTATTATCATTGGCAGCACCCAGTCACCGCCTCCTAGAAGGGTTACATTGTATTCTATCTGTAGTGTGTCGTTGTCGTATAAATTGCCGTTCCAGTTGGTGAAGTTATAGGAAAAGTTGTAGTAATAAACATCCACATAGGTCCCATCCGGAAGGGTGGTTTGGACAGGGTCTCCTATGTAGAAGTCTGATTCATTAAACAGCTCGGTTATTGTTCCGTTATCCAGAGTAACGTTTCTGCCATGTATTGCGGCTCCCTGTGGGAGGTAATCAGACAGGTATATATCTGTCACAGGGCCTCCTAGTGCATATATCCTTATAACTATAGTCACATTCTGTGGTGCCGCTGGGTTTACTTCCATGTATTTGTCTCCCCTCACAACCGTTTCTGCTGCTGTTATGTTTTCTTGAATGGAGTCTGTGTCTGTAGCGCTTGAGACATCTGTTACAGTAACATTGGTATCCACCAGCCTGTAGTCTCCTGCGCTCATTTTTGATGTGTTCATAAGGTATCTTATCTCTATCCTCTCTCCTGTTTCCAGATAATCCCCGGCCTCTGTAACTGTCATGTTTGAGATGTTTACCTGTATCTCTATGTCGCTGTCAGCATCCGCATTCGAAACGCTCTTATCAAGGCCTGTGGTAAGCAGGATGGTATCTGAATTGTTCCTGAAGTATACATAAACATTGCTCACTGCTGGTTCAGAGAAGTCATAGGGGACCTCATCTGTTATGTTAAGCATGGATATATTCGTTGCTCCTGTATTGTTGATTCTTAGAGTAACATTAAGGGTCTCATTCTCTCCTGCAACTATGAGGTCCGGGGTTATGCTCTTTAGTATGCTTATATTGACAGATACCACCTCAAAGCAGTGTGAACTCATACTTGTGTTAAGATTTCCCGCGGTATCATTGGCCCACTCCGCCCAGCATACTGTGTTTTCACCATAACCGCTTGTGCTGAATGTGAAGTTGCCCCATGCCTGCGTTCCAGAAACATCTGAATAGGACTCGTTTGCCCATAAACCTGTCTTGTTTGTTCTCAGGATTATGTAGTCAAGATCCCTGTTCTCTGTCCAGTTTGCGCTCATTTTAACATCCTGGCCTGCTGTCACCAAACCGGATGAGTTGTCCGCATCTTCAAAGAATGCTGGATATGTAGTGTCCACTGTTATTTCCCTGTCCTCTGTATTGTTCAGGATGCCTGTTGTATCGTTTCCGTACACCCTGAAGTAATAGGAGTAGTCAGACAGTGATGTCATATTGACATAGCAGTATGTTCCTGTTTCTGTCATGGACACGTTCTGCGTTCCTGAGGAATTGGTCCATTCAAGGAGGCAGGTGTCCAGGGTTTCGTTGCTTGTTACGTTTACATAAATATAGTTGTTTGTGGTATTTGAGTTGTTGCCGAGTGTTGGCGAGGTGAAATCCAGAGGTGGGGTTGTTTCCGAGAGAGTGATGTTGATCTGTATGTTGGTGGTGAAGTTGACTGAGGAGTTGGTGTGGTTGTAATATTTGCTTGTGGAATCGTTTGCGTAAAGGGTGTAAAGGGTCCAGTAGCTTTTTGTTCCTGTGTTTTTGTATTCTGTTAATTCAAATGTCTTTGTGAATCCGTTGCTCTGTGTCTGGTCGTAGTCTACGAGAACAGCACTTGTGTTATATAAGCTTACATTTATATTCTGCAGGGAATCCCCTGTTGTGTTGGTCACATTAACATCCACGTACCACTGCCTTATTAGCTCTGAACCTGATTTTACTGATTCGCTGCTGTAAGTCATGTTCAAGAAGGTGTTGTTAAGGGCTGAGGTGCCTGCCTCGGCATCTAATACGACATCTGTTGAATATATGTTTGTTATGCTTGTGTCTCTGAATATGTTATCAGAACCTTCATCACTGTGAAAAGAATAGATTACTATGCCGTCACCGTCATTGGTAGTGTAGTTTATCTTGTTCTCAGTGAAAATGTTGGAGTTTGAGTCATTGAGAAGAATGCAGGAGAGCCATCCGGCTGTGCTGCAGTTCCAGATATCATTATTTGTTATGTTGTTGCTGTCTGAGTTAATGAGACTTATTCCAATGCTGTAACTTGAGCGTATGGTGTTGTTTTCCGCTTTTATGTGATTGGTTAGATTTAAAAACAGGCTGTAATCCTGATTGTCCAGGGCGTTGTTCAGAATATAGGAATAATTTGCTCCTTGCAATTTAATTCCATAGCCTCCTTGTGAACTCGATCTGTTTATATTGCAGTTCTTTATGGTGGTGTTGGCGGAATCGGAATAGATTCCTGAAGCGCTAGAGGAGGTGTTATAAATGGTCAGGTTGTCGAATGTGTTGTTTGCCGAGCTTGTGACATTGACTGCATCGTCGCCGGCATTGTATAACTGCATGTTCTGGAATGTGTTGTTTTTGGAGCTTGAATCAAGGAAAATCAGGTGGTTTGCGGATTTGTTTATTGTTCCTCCAGAGAATATGTTGTTCTCCGAATCATACAGATATATGCAGCCGCTGGAGGCGGTCGTGCAGTTCCACACATTGTTGTCGGTGAATGTGTTGTCTGAACTGGAGGAGAGGTAGATTCCTCGGGTGTTTGAGTTTGCGGTGTTGTTTGTGAGGGTGTTGTTTGAGCTTGAGGAAAGATAGATTCCTCGGCTGTTCGAGTTTGCTGTGTTGTTTGTCAGTGTGTTGTTGTTTGAGCTTGAGACAAAATAGATTCCATTCTGAGAATTTGAATTTGCTGTTATATCTGTAAGAGTGTTGTTTGAGCTTGAGTCAAGAAGGAGTCCGTCACTATTTGAATTTGTTGTTATATCTGTAATGTTGTTTTTTGAGCTTGAGGAAAGGTAGATTCCCCAACTATTTGAATCTGCGCTTAAGTTATAAATCAATGAATTATTTGTAGAAACTAAATAGATTCCCATACCAAAATCAGTTATATTCTTAAAATTCTTTATAGTTATATTGTCTCTCCCATCTGCATGAATCCCATAATCTGTTCCGGAATCATCCCCATCGATGTCATACCCTGCGCCATCCAACGTAATGTTGTCAGCGGTTATGTTGATTCCTGTTCCACTAAAAACAGAATCTCCTTGCATGTAAAGTGTTTTTGAGGCTCCATTAATCTGAATTCCAACAGCTGAATCATCAAATGTCCCATTAACCCTGTTATTATCTCCTGCAATATAAACATGAGAAGAACCTGAGTTTTCAAGTGTCAGGGATTCCAGGATATTGCCATCTGAATTA
>CAYNRQ010000017.1:0-18517 GCA_964399875.1 uncultured archaeon | reverse complement strand
AACCAATTGTGTGTGACTGGTGGTAAGGAGCTAATCAATTAACCGTTTGAGAAATTCAGCCCCTGGATATAACTGAAATGTTACTGGAATTTCCAGAGTTAAATACTTATTTAACCAATAGTAGTTCTCAAAACCATAAAACCAGCACCTTCCATACTCTTAGCAACCTTTTCCTGCAAATCCCGGCCTGGTGTCAGCGCAATAACATACCCGCCCCGGCCTGTCCCTGTCAGCTTTGCACCTATGGCTCCATTCTCTTTAGCCATTCTTATGATCTCTTCTATCTTATCATTAGAGACCCCGATCTTCCTTAAAAGCTCCTGGTTTCTGTCCATCAGTTGACCAATCTTTTCTGTACCCCCATCTTCAAGGGCCTTCCTGGCCTCATTCACAACATCCCTGTAATCAGAAAATATCTTTTCAAACTCATCCGGATTTTCTCCTTTCTTTTTCTTAACATCAGCTACAACCTCTTTGGTATCAGCTGTCATGCCAGAATTAATCTCAACTATTTCTATCTTTTTCCCTGCCCTTATCTTTTCTATTTTATTGGGCCCGCCCTCTAAATTCTTCTCAAACCAGATCAGGCCGCCAAATGTGGCGCAGGAGTTATCAATGCCAGACGGGGTTCCATGATAGCCCTTTTCCCCTTCATAAGCTATCTGATTGATCTTATCATCATCAAAACAAAGATTGAAATGCCGATTCAGGGCCCTTGCTATGGCAGCACATGAAGCCGCGGAAGCACCTGTCCCGCTCGTTGCTATCAGATTCCCAGCCAGGGTAATCTTAACCGGAGTCTTCTCAGGATCCACACCAGAGGCCTTCCATATAAATTCCATGGACTCTTTCATCTGCCCGGCCTTTTTCTCCTTGTAACCAGGGGTCTCAGGTCTGTTATCCACAATCTCTGTTTTCTCTGCCGGTTCCACTATTGCAGTGGTCTTATCTCCCAAAGCAGAAGCTATGCCAGGCAGGCCATAAACCACAAAATGCTCTCCGAACAAAATAACCTTCCCGAAGCCATGCCCTTCCGAAACCATAATAAAACTTTGCAGAAAACACTTAAAAAGTTATATTATAATTGGTCGTGTAGAAAACATCACATTCAAAGTCTATGTTATCGTTCCTAGGCCCAAGCCTTGTCTTGGCTGTTATTACACATTGGTTAGCGGTGCTAACTGATAAGCTCGCCTTTATATAACCCCTCTTTCCATGCTCACTATGCATTCTCTGCATGTAGTACCTGCTTGCATAGCTACTGGAGTAACCAGTTGCATCAGATAGCACAAGTTGAAATCAGAATTCCACTGGTCTCTGACCGGTGGTTCCAAACAAGGCAATCGCTAACAGTCACCAGTCACTATGCGGAATTACTCTCAAACAATTAACCAGGAGCTCCGCATCCCATCAGTCTTATTAACCAATTGTGTATGACTGGTGGTAAGGAGCTAATCAATTAACCGTTTGAGATAAGGCTGGGAAACCAGGACCCAAGAATGAAGCTGGCTGCTCTGGTTGGTGATGTTGGCGTTGTTTTTTCTGTCAGAGACAAAGACCAGAAAAGCAAGATCGCACATAATGTAACAGTCTGGAATCCGGATGAAGCCGGAAAGTACAGAGAAATATTTGATGAACAATGGGAAAAGGGGGAACCGATAAGAAGCACAGATGTTATTAGTTATCTTCTTGAACTGCAGGTTTAGCAGCCAAGAACCCAGGCAGATCCTTTATGCTTTCCAGAACCCTTATTCCCTTTTCTCTGGCCTCTCCTCTTTGCTGTTGATTAGAATAACCCCACCCGGCCATTACGGTGTTAATGCCGGTCTTCTTTACTGCCAGAATGTGCTCCAGTATGTCATCAATAAACAACACCTCTTCTGGTTTTGCCTTGTATTTATCCATGATTATTTGTATGTGGACTCTCTTATCCATGCTTACAGACTTATCCAGAATGCTGTCAACCTTTACTCCCAGCAAACCCATGAAAATGGATATTGACTTTTTGTCATTTGTTGTTGTAACAACAATCCTGTAATCTCTGGACAGTTGTTTCAGGGTTTCCCTGGCTCCCTGACACTCCCTGTGCAATTTTATCCACCCATCAAAATCATCTTTCCTCATCCCATCTCTTATTTGATAAAAGAGCCTTGAAAATTCTCCCCCCATTTTATCCAATTCCTTGTTTTTCTGATTGAATTCTTCCTGTGTTAATTTATCAAAATCCAGAGATCCTTCCTTTATGGCCTTAAGCACCAGATAAAAATCACCTGCAGCCTTCACAAAAACCCTGGCCTTCATGAATTTCTCCAGAATGTCCGGTTTGTCTTCAAGCTCTTCACCCATCTTATTAAATGTCTTTAAGGCCGCTACATAACATTCATATGCCGTATCAAAAACAGTGCCGTCAAAATCCAGGGCCAGTATCTTTATGTTCATGGGAACATCTTCTTGATTATTGTTTTTACAAAATCTTGTACTTTAGGGTTATTTAAGATTTCATCTTTAGTAAACCAGGCAAAGGCCTCAGCATCATCCCCTGGTTTTATCTCGCCTGTTAATCTTCCTTTAAAGGCATGGCACATGTGTTTATGGAACTTGCTGGATTTTGGCACATCATGCATAAAACTAAAAAACGGCTCATGCTCTGATATCTCAGCCCCATCGCCAATCTCTTCCATGGTTTCCCTTTTCATGGCATCCAGCAGGGATTCACCCTCATCTACGTGGCCTCCTGGAAAGGCCCAGTCCCCTGCGTCTGCTCTACCTCTTGCCTTTCTTATTAGCAGAAACCTGCCATCCTTTTCTACAACTATGGTCACGGTGTCTTCCACTTTCATGGGAATCTTTTAAAATACCCCTTCAGAACAATCCTGCAACAAGGTGTGAGCATGCCTGACTTTTCCTGCAGCATTCTTTTTATCTCTTCAATAGAAAAAAACCTGACTTCATCAACCTCTTCTGGGTCTGGTTTGAAAGGCCCGTTGCTTTTTGCCCTGAAAACCATGGACATTTCTGATTCCTGCTTCAATCTTAAATCAACAACAAACAGTTTTTCCATTGGCAGGCTTATCCCAAGCTCCTCCTCAAGCTCCCTTTTTGCTGCCTCTTCATAATTATTTCCTGATTTCACATGACCTGATACAGAGGTTGTCCACTTGCCGGGGTTAAGGTCTTTTTTCATGCTTCTTTTCTGCAGCAGGAGATCCCCTTTGGAATTAAAAATAAGAATACATATACTCCTATGCATCAAATCAGGATTGGAGTGGCATTCCTCCCTCGTGGCCCTTCCAATAACCCTGTCATTCTCATCCACTATGTCAAATATTTCTGCCATAAAATCAAAACAAGTGATCTTCTACTATCTTTGCTCCGCTACCAGGCCTTGTTACTATCATGTCTTCCACTTTCTCGAATTCCTTCAGTCTCCTCTTGACCTCTTCCGCATCCTTTTCCAGACAGAGGATTTTGACCTGAGGCCCCCCGTCTATTGTGAAATAACACTCAAGGCCCTGGTCTCTCCAGTCCATAACAGCATGTATTATATCCATGGTTCCCGCATTCCAGTATATGACTGGAGGCGTGGTTGCTATGGCCACTGCGTGCATCATAAGGGCATTAGATTGGGCTATTTGCCCCAGGGTGGAGAAATCCTTCTCGGCAATGGCCTTTTTCATTATCTCTATGTGTTTAGGAACAACATCATCCCTCCATGCAGCATAATAAGGAGAATTTGCAACACTCTGCTTCATGCCTGCCCTGCTCTTTACTTTCTTGTCCTTTTTGCTTGTGACAGCAATAACCATCCTGAAATCAGGCCAGTGTTCCGGTGGGAACAGCTGTTCTGCAAAGCAGTCCGAACCATCTTCTTTTTCGCCTCTTTTCCACTCAACAAATCCGCCGTGGATGCTCCTTGCAGCTGAACCTGAACCCCTTCTTGCAAGCATGCTGAGCTCTTTTTCTCCAAGGCCCATGTTCAGCGCCTTGTTGACAGCCGCAGCCAGTGCAGCAAAGCCTGCTGCAGAGCTTGCAAGACCCGCTGCTGTAGGGAAGTTATTGTTACTCACGATTTTGGCCTTGATGTCCTTGCCTGTTTTTTCCCTGACTACCTTTAAAAAAAGTCCTACGTAATCATCATATTCCTCATCACCCTTCTTGGATTCCTTTCCATTAACGACCAGAATATCTTCCGGGTACTTGGCATCAAACTCCACTGTTGTATGTGCCTGCAAACCTTCAGTTGTCATGCTAACACTGCCTGTCTGAGGCAGCATCAACTCCTTGTTTCTTTTACCCCAATACTTTACTAATGCAATATTTGCATTTGCGATCGCGCTTGCTTTCATAAAATCACTATACTAATTACTAATGCGAATGATTTAAAAATCTTATTGCTATCTTAATCGCATGGTAGCATGGGAAGCGCGAGCTTTGGAGATGCCGAGATAATATACCCAAAAAATACACGCGAGGAATATGTAGAAATATTCAGAAGAACCCCTGTAAGAGACCGCAAATACATTGCTGCTCATTCAGAGGGTCTGGAAGACCTTTCTCCGGGATTGCATTTGCCGGAGATAGCAGATTATGTGGAAAGGGGAGACTTCAGGGGTTTGTTGTCCGCAGAAGGCGGGGAAAGCCCATGGGGAAAGACCTATAAGTTTGGACTAGTGGAGCTTGGCATCTATGCTGCTGTACTGGATATTGTAAAGGAAACGCCGATAGCTGGTTTTGAGAGAATAAGATTGCCCATGGTAAAATCAAAGAGTGGAAGAAAAAGATTATAAAAGGATATTTTAGTGAGGTTTTAAGGCATTACCAGCAGGCAGGGTTTGGTCATGGTTACGGTGAATTCGGAATACATTCAAACAGCAGAATGAGACTCGATAACAACACCTTTGCTTGGCTTATCAGCGACCATGTGGGCGCTGCCAGGGAGGGTTGGGTCGAAGTATTGACCATGGGTGGCAAAAGGATAAAAGCATATTCAGTTAGCTGGTTTGAGATCCCTAATCTGTGACTTCAATGCCGGCACCACCGTCCATGAAAACCCTGCCCATCTTTACAAGCCCCGCCCGAGGGTTGAACTCGGGACCTCTGCCTTACCAAGGCAACGCTCTTTACCGGGAGAGTCAGCTCCTACCAACTGAGCTAGCGGGGCATAATTCTTCTCTTTATTTGAGAACTTCTTTAAACACCATTTATTTTCCATAAATCTCGATTATATGCAGTCTTATTAATTCTGATATATGTTTTGTAGTTTAATCTTAAAAATAGTGCTTACTTCAACAATTTATTCTGAATCTTGGTCTGCATTAAATGATTGGCTGTTGTTTCTGCATATCTTCCATAGTTCTTCTCGTATATAACACTTTTGTATTATGGTAACAGGTTTTGCTTTATAATATCATATGAAACCCAGCATAGATTTAAATTGCAGGCAATTAAATTATAGATACCAGTGGGGCTATAGGTTAATGGCAAACCAGCTGGCTCCAGCGAGCCTTTCTTACAGGAAGGCTGGAGCGATGATGGGTAAACCCCAAGTGAGTGAAGAAACCAGCAGCTCTGGGTTCGATTCCCAGTGGCCCCATTGAGACTCTTTCTAATTTATACTCTAAGGCCTAATACTATATATGAGAATTATGAAGTTGCAAACATCGTTTGAATATATGATCATTGTTGCTATAGTTATAATCTTTTTGATACCCATATGGGCATATGTGGGAAGTGTTCAGGAATCAGCTAACACAGAACTCTCACTTACATATGCAAAAAACACAGCAGACAGAATAACCGACATGTCTGATCTTATTTATTCGCAAGGCCCTCCGGCAAAGATTGATATAAGGATATACATGCCAGCCGGCGTTGAGGCAATAAACATAACAAATAATAGTATTAGAATGAGAGTGAGAACAGCGTTAGGTGTTTCTGATATCTCTTCAACTTCAAGGGCAACACTTAACGGAACATTACCAGCAACAGAAGGCTATTATAAAGTTACAATAGAAGCCATAAGCGATTATGTCCGGATAAAAAAGGCATAACCAGTTTTAGATAATTATGGTTTGGAAGGGTGTTATAATTGAAGAAAGTATGGAGAATAAGGAATTGCTGAATCTGGTGAAGATAATTAATACAAAAAGAACCACCTTAGAAAAGGAAAGTGAGAAGGGAACACTCCAATTCCATAGAATCGAGTTGGAAGATGAAAAAAAGGATGAATTTGTTAATAAAGCAAAGGCCTCGTTAAGAGAGGGATGGTATATCCATATATGTAAGGACAGAAGCATGGTTGTGATATTCAGGAATAAAATGTTTGAGTTTACAGAGAAACAGCAAGACACACTTGACCAGGCAAGAAACTACGGTCTATCTATTGGTATTATTAAGGAACAGATGCCTTTTGAGAGGCTATTGATAGATCCTTATTCATAGATAAAATAAAAAACGATAGCAATTCAACTACCGTAATAAAAATAAAAAAGAGGCGAAAAAATTCTAAATGAAAAAATGGAATATTTATACAGCTGTTCCTGTCAGCTTTCCTGTGCTCTGAAACCCTGTCAGTCCTGTGTCTAGGTTGTCGTATGTTATTGCTATATCAACGGTGTATGTTGAACCTGTGCCAGGTCCTACATATGTACCGCTTGATAGTGTGAATTGTGTCTGGTTATCAGATGACATCTCTGCATATGCAGGTACAGAAGTGTTTGTTGTTCCACTCCCGTATGTTGCTGTTATGCTGGTGACGTTAATGTTTGATCCTACATTGTTCTTAAGTATAAGAACAACCTGTGAAGAGCTTACCTGCCATCCACCTGATGGAACTGTAAATCCTGAGAATCCTGTTGCTGTTTCTTGTGTGTATGTTCCTGGACTGAAAACACCCAGAGCCCACAACGCTGCTGCTACTATTATGACGATCAATATCGCCCATCCGTATGTCATTAAATATTCCATTGCTGCTTGTGCCTTCATTTTCATATTTATCCTTTAATATTAGGTGTCTTCTCATATATAAACATTATATGTTTTTTCAGGAAAATGAGCTAAATTTGGGACTATTCCATGCTTAAGGTACCAAACATGTTCCCAATTACCATTTTTGTTAAAAAGAAGATAACAATGGCCATAATCAATAAAACAGGAGCATATTTAATGCCATTCTTCTCCTTTCCAGATCCGATCAGACCAATTATCATGCTGCCAAAAACAGCAGTTACAGTGATTGCTGCCATGGAGAAAAGCAGCAGAAAATCAGGTGAAAGCTCCAGACCACCAAAACGCACAAATCTGACCTTTGATGCAAAATCTTCTGGTACAGAAACTGCACTTCCAAGGTTCACAATTGTTCCGATAAGGAATGAAGAAAGAGCATAAAGCACAGGAGCACCCACACATCCGGCAAACCCTATAAATATAGTATACATCATTATGCTGGCCTTAACATCCTTTTTGATGGCCTGTATTCTTCTTATATCCTCAGCGTTTTCTTCAAGTAAAGAAGCGAACTGCCCGCCTGATTTCACACCTTCTATAATCAGTCTTGTAGTTCTTGCCAAGACATTGGATTTTATGTTTTGGGGTATAATCTTCAGGCTTTCCTCCAGCGATTTCCCTGTAATCATTTCTTTTCCGCTCTTCCTTATAGCCTCTGTTAATGGCCCAAACTCCTTCCTTGCACTAAGGAGCAACGCCCTGCTTGGTATATATCCTGCCCTGCTGTTCGCAGCCATAAGCTGCAATGCATCAGGGAGTATGTTCTCTACAAAACCAGCCCTTCTTTCAATAGCCAATAATAGAAAACCATGCATTAAGAAAAACACAGCCACAAAAACAATTAACCATGATAAATAGAAATATCTTTTAATAAGGAGCGCGGCTATAAAACCTATTAATAAACTGAATGTAAAGGTATAATTAACAAAACTCTTGGGCCTTATCTTACTTCCCGAATATCTTAGCATGTCCTTTATTTTTGTTTTATATCTACCTGGCATTATATTGTATACCATTTAATACACCCCTACAGGCCGTTTAGCCTTGATCAATCCGATAAACATAAACTGAAAAATCACCAGGAACCCCAAGATGCCAAGCATGATTATCTTGATATTGAATGTTGTGCCGATAAAGGAAAACAACACTAAAATGAATATTATACCAAGTGTTGGAAATATAACAACCAGAATCATATAAAACAAAGCAAGCGGGTTCAGCTCAGATCCATACTTTTTTATAGCGATTCTCTGTTCAGTGGCCAAAGAATCAACAATCTCTTTCAACGTGACCCCTATATCAGCACCTGATTTTAGTGCATTAACTATCTGCCACAAAACCCTTCTGAAATAAAGTGATGGGTTGTTCCTTGCCAATATCTCTAAAGAGGCAATCTCTGATTTACCTGTGTTTATTTCTGTAACAGCCTTGCCAAACTCATCTGATAATGATCCATATCCCCCCCTTGCTATGGAAACCAGGGAATTAAACAAAGGGACACCTGAACGAACATGAATCAAAAGATGATGAAGGGCATAGGGCAGATTGTGCTCCAGTTCCTTAATTTTTCTTCCAGCCATGAATTTCGGATAAAAAACTATATATAAAAACACACCCCCACCCAGTGCAAAGCCTGTAAGAAATGAAATAAGAATCGATTTAAGAAGGGCAACATGAATCACTGTTGATAAAATGAACACGCCTGCAAATAAAACCAATGTATACATTACAAAAGAATAAAAAGCAACAGCCACCCATTCCCTGGGTTCAAAACCCAGATCTGTTTGTTCAAGGTGAAGCGATAATGATGGAAACATCTTAGAAAAGGTTTCACCCCAGCCAATATAATGCCTTGCCACCTTTTTTGCCTTTTCCAAAGATAAAGGGACAAAAGGTACTTTTTTTTTCATGCTATCAGATAACCCAATGAAATTATCGTTATGTTGAACCAGAAAACCCCTGTTTTAACCAAGGGGCGGATGAACCAATCTGGTTCAACAGATGTTGCCGAGCCAACAACGAGGTTAAGCAAGATAATGGCCCGGGCTGTTAGCCAATGAAGAGGCTGTATATGATTGCTTATCCTCATTGAAACCCATGGCTTTAGCCAGGGAATGCATGGAGGCAACATTATTTTTTTATTTTCTTTAAAACTGATTCAGTATTGGTATAATATTCGGACACTATCCTTCCAACCTTGTTTATTTCATTAATATTATTTTTAACCATCCAATCCAGAATCATCTTCTTCTCATTTAAGTTATTTTCTATATCCTTATCACCCATACCGGTAAATAGCTTTATGTCATCCATTGCCCTGACAGATTTGCTTAATCTTATAATCTTATCCTTTGATGGAAGCCATCTGAATATAGTATTTAGTTCCAGTCTGTATTCAGCCCCCTCTTCCCCCATCAATTCACTTATCTCCAGCACTCTTCTTATCTCCCTCCTTCTATCTCTGTGCATAACTACTATGAGATGTAAGGAACCCAGCAGTGATGTTGGAATATCTATTGGCGGATTTGTGAGTCTCCTGTATGTTTCTTCAGCTGTATTGGCATGGAGGGTTGAGTATACAGAATGACCTGTATGTATAGCCTCAAACAGAACCTCAGCTTCCTTTGCCCTTCTTATCTCACCCACAATAACCCTGTCAGGTCTCATTCTCAATGCATTGATTATGAGCTCAAGCATTGTTACTTCACCCTTACCCTCCGGGTTGGGAGGTCTTGTTGTCAAAGGAACCCAGTGAAGATATCTAGGCAGTTGTATCTCCCTTGTATCCTCTATAGAAATAACCCTGTGGTTGGGCGGAATGAAGCAAGACAGTGCATTCAAGAAACTTGTTTTTCCAGATGCGGTGCCTCCAGAAATCAAAGCATTCAATTCATACTGTATAGTCAGCCAGAGGAATGCGGCCATATCTGCGGATATTGTTTTGTTTTTTATAAAATCCGTGATAGTCCATGGTTTTCTTGCAAACTTTCTTATAGTCAGTGTGTTTCCCTTTGAACTAACAGGAAACAATGTTGCATTTGCTCTGTCACCGGTTGTCAGATACGCATCCATTAATGGATTCAGATGTGTAATCTGTGTTCCTACCCTTCTTCCTATAAGCGCTGAATAATTATAGATTTCGTTTTCTGATCCAAGCATTATATTGCTCTTCAGCCATCCGCGTGTTCTGTGATAAACCCATATAACTTCCTTGGAGTTATTGATCACGATCTCTTCCAGATTCTTGTCCTGAAGCATGAGTTCAATTGCGCCCAAACCAAGGGATTTATGCATTAATATACCAGCCAGAACCTCTTGATTCTTCTTAGAAAGATGCGGGAGCTCCCTTCCTATAAGGGTTAAGGATTTCTCTATAAAATCCGTTTTCAAGGCTTTGATCTCTTCAGGATTTAAAACCTCTATTGGTTTTATATCCATCTCAGATATCAGCCTTTCCCTTATCTCGTCAAGAACAGCCTGTGTTGCTGGTTCGATTTTAGGAAAAATGACCTGATAAACAGGAACAAATTCCTTGTGTATGCTCATTATATTTATTTTTGCAGGAACGTTGTCCACAACCAATTCATAACTTTCCAATGAACTAGATCTCTTTTTTTCCATACCTTTGGATTCTGGTTTTTCCGCATTTACATTTTTCAGCACATTCGGTTTTGATTTCATGTTTATATGTTATTTCTTCTCCTTTATTTTCTTTATCTTCAAGACAGGGGCTCCAATAGCAGGATAGTGCAAATCTATCAGCTTATGCGATTCAAGTATTTTCCCCCAATCCTCTACCACATTTTCAGGAACACCAAAAAACTTTGCAGCCGCAGAAATTCTTACCTTTTTGTTTTTAATGACTATTTGAAATAGTTTATCAACATTTGTCTCCAGATAAAGGGACCTGCCATCAACCTTTCTCCAGACCATCCCTATTTTTCCAGGCTTTTTCATTACCTTTTCTCCCCCTCTCTTTTTCAATTTTTTTTTGGACACTGCCTTTTCTTCAGGTTTTCCTTTCCCTCTTTTTTTTCTTTCAGCTCTGACCTTCTTTTTAGGAATATCTTTCTTTTCCCTGATATTATTCGCAGAAACCAGCAGTTTGACGGCCTCTGGTTCGGTCTTCTTGGGTTTTCCTCCTGAATGCCTTGAAATCTCTGACGGCTTTATTCCAGTATAGGGAGTCTTTCTCCTTTTTGAAGGGGATTCCTTGGATTTTTCTGCTTTTTTAACATCAGTCTCTACAGTTTTCCCCTTTCTCTTAGAAGCCCTTCTTCTCCTCTTCCCCCCTTTCTTTTTATTCTTTCTCATCTTTGACAACGCTTCATAGATTTCCTCAATCGCCTTTTCCTCTTCATTTCCCATGAAATCACTTCATATTCCTCTATTAATATATTCTATTTTAATTTCTATAAATACCCATCTAAAGTTTTTGCAGATAATTATACAATGGTCCCACACACCATTCCTCCTCCAGATCCTGGAAAGGAATTGCACCATAAGGTATATTGCATTGCATGGTCATTCCGACAATGCTTGGCGGGATGTCTCCGGGCAAATCGGTTGCATCTACTATCTCAAAGTAAACATCACAGTAATCCCGCTTTCTGGTAACCATTACGTATTTTGTCCAATAGGCCTTTGGATACCATTTATGTTCTGTATCAGTTATAACACTGTTTATGCAGTTTTGTATGGCATGTATTGATTTGTCCCTGCACACATAATCCTCAGGCCCGCAGAAATACTTATACAGTTCAGTTTTTTGTATCCACAAAGGCATTTCTATTCCGTCCAGCACACTGTCTTGATCATCACCCTCATCCTCACCGTCTGTTACATTTATTGTATACGTCGTGTTGGTGAAACCTTTCGGGATCTCTGGGGGATTTCCAACCACCCTGTCAAGGATCTCTGTTATTGCGCATTTGCCACCAATCCTCTCAACAACAACTGTCAGAGCGAAATTATCAGTTTCATTCCCCCAGTTTATTTTTGAGGTTGAAGGAATGCATTCTTCTTTGAGCTCAATAACCCTTTTCACACATTCAGGATTATTCCGCTCGCAATAAACACCATACCCAAAAACAAAGTGCAGCGCAAATACCATAATTGATGCAAGAACAATCACTGCAATCAAACTAATCAATCTATGATTCATATTTCCACCAGATCCGTAAGATTATATTTTGCTGCATTTGCAGCATCTATCCTGAACCACTCAGGGAAATACCTTACCCGGTTACCATTATATGTATTATTAGAAAAATAAAGGTAATCAATTCTTGATTGATTAACCTTCACGGGTATTCCAGGCTCCTCAATTACAAATGTCTCCATACCATTCACCGATTCGCTTAAATTACCTTCAAGCCTTTTTATGAAATCAGGCCCGCTTGTATTAAATCGGCTATAGTAATCAAGATATTCTATCAGTGGCAGATACCATAAAGAATCTGTCTGGTCATCCAGATAAACCTTCATGTATCCAGAATTGTTTACTATACTGCCAGCATTGTTTATGGCATCACTTGCCCCGGTAATATAACAAGCAACGGCTGGTGTATCTGCTGTCTCTGAAACAACACCACCGAATCCAGCAATACCCGATCCATTATGTGTGACCAGAATCTTATCCGCTCCTGTGTCAGTGGAATTGAATGTCACATTCCCTGAACAGTTCCCATTCCCATTACCCGTAACAATCTTCACAGCATGATGCCTGAAAGGATATGTCTTTATTATTCTCTTTACATAACCCATGCTGTTTAATGGGAATATAGGATCCTCAAACCCTTCAACAGAAACAAGCACATCCTTCTCAAAAACCCTGTCTATCTTGGATATATTAAGATTTTCAGAAATATTCATAACAAGAATCGAACTAACATTAATATGAATGCCATCGTAATTGCTAAGAGAAAGCTTGGAGTAATTAAAAAACGTATTAAAACCAGTACTAATATCTGTTATTTTATTTTTCCAGTCCGGCAACGTATTAGTGATCATCAAAACGCTTTGATTCCCGTTCATTGTCCCATTGTTCATAAGCTCTGCAATAACAGCACTTGCATTTTCCATGAATTCGCCTTCAAGCACTATATAATTTGTTACGGAAAGCACAGCCCTTTTGCACGAAATTTCAACAGCTCTTGAAAAATCTTCTTCCATGCTTTTACCAACCTCATGCATCTGATCAGCAATAACTCTTTCTATACTGCTGTATTTTATGCTCTGTATTGTTGTTAGGTAGAACAGGATAAATAATAGTAAAGGAATCATTATAACCACCACGATCAAAGAGTATACCTGCCCCTTCATATCCACACCAGCATCTCCATTCCAACCGGTCCCCACAGGGATGGGACACCAGATATTTTGCTAGATAAAATCTCTATCTCTGATATGATCTGTAGATCTATGGGATTGGTCTGATTTACACCATCATAAGGGTTTACTGCTGTGCCATTACCATAGCTGTTTGGATTTATATCACTTACGAAATTCAGATTATCCAATAGCCTTAACAATGAATCATCAAGGGAATCATTGTATGGATCAAAAATATCATACGGATCTGTCCCATATGAAAACACACTGTATCCATCATATACATTGTCTCCATCATAATCATAATATATAGTAACAGTGCTTCCCTTTGCCTTAGGGAAAACGCCACTGAAACCTTCCATGGTTATATTCATGATCTTTAGCCTGTATATGACCTTATTATCAGGCGAACCCCCTGTTGAATTATCAGGCGCATAACCTGTACCTATTCTTATAGAATTGTTGCCCGGACCTATCAGCTCAACAGGTATATGGACGGTATAAGGATCCCCTATTTTTGTATAATTGGAAGAATAATTTCCAAGCCAATAAACCCTTGTCCAGTTTTCTTCTGTCGCATTTTTTACATAAAGCCTGTCTGTCCAGTACTGGGAGGAATAGGATGTCACCTTTGCATCAAGAACCTCTGTATTATTCAGAGGCACATAGAACCAGCCTTCCTTAGTGCCTGTTGCATTGTGTGTTATCAATTCATCCCCGCTTGAATTAAACAGTGTGGGAGATTCAAATGTTATTGTAACCTCTCCGTATTGTGGCGGCACAGTGTATGATGTGTAATTCACCTCAATATATGAATCCGTAAAAAGGAAATTCTCAACATCCACTTCACCGTGAATCTCTATTCTCTGAGCCTCAAAGCTTGCATTCAGTATGCCCTGGGCTATCTGCGAGTATATATTCAAAAGCTCATCTGCATTATTGCTTGTGTAGAAATGTGAACAGTCATCACAGCATGCTGTCTGGTTTAATGTATTTATTGCCTCTGCTCCTGCATTTCCAAACGCAACGGTATAAATTGTTATTCCGTACTTTTCATGGGCCTCGCATCCCTTCTCAACAGTTTCCTCTGAAGGGGTTTTCCATCCAGAGACAGTGGGGCAATTATTGGAACCATAATTCTGGCAGTCACCTATAAGCGTATTGGCAGCACCATCACTCATTATCAGCATGCTCTTGAATCTTTTATAAACAAATGTTTCATTGCTATATACCAGAGAAAGGTTTACATTTTTCGCAATCCAGTCGTCGTTCATGCCTGTTCTGTTACATCCCCACTCATTCCCTCCGGAGAATTTTATTTCTATGTCACCGGAATTATTGAAATAAAAAACAGGCACATCAAACCTAACCTCCTGCCAATCATCGCTCCCATTAACCTCCTGGTAATCAACCATACCTATATGGTTTCCATTCACATAAACACAATCAAACTTTTCAGGATTTATGTTTTGCGTTTCAAAGGTTAACGTGGCCGCTTTCACGTGACTCATATTAACAGAATCAAAACTAAGATTAACTCCTGGCTCAGAATAATTGTAAACACTTACAGAAACATTGTCAAACCTGAAATACCCCCACTCATCAGTCCAGCTGTTTCTTAATTTCCCTCCAAAATCAAAATAGTATATACCTGAGCTTTCAACCCAATCAGTAACATCCTGATAATAGAGCCCATCAAAATCATCATCCGGATTATCTGCAACAGCTATATCCAGCATGCTGTCACTTCCGCTATGCCCCTCATCCAGATCATAACCAAGCTCGTGCATCCCTGAGTTTGGTGATGTCCATCTTCCCTTTATCCAGACCTGATCGCTTGATTCAAACGGATCATCATTGCCATCCCACTCATAGTAAAAAGAAACAGCAATCCTACCTCCGGCCTGCACCAATGAATAAATTTCATCTGTTATATTAACATCAATACCATAAGCACAAGATTCATCATTATAATCCGCATACATTTCAAGCATACCGCCAACAGCACCGTTGAATGTGCAACCAGAATAACCATATATTCCATCACTCCAGTCCCATCCATCTTCTCCTGCCCCAATGCCGAATGTATTGCCACTGCTGTTCAGACCACTTGTGAAATCAACAGGATTTGGATAATCAGCATCTGCTTCCCACAGTTCAGCAAAGGCATAATGATCTATTATATTCACCTTTATTTCATCTGTAGACAGGTTATATGCAACAATAGACTGGTTGGTTTTGAACTCCCAAACCTCCAGCTTAACATCCTTGAATCTCCAGTTATCCACATTCCCTGTTCCAAAACAATCTGTCAGGTTGCCACTCGTTATCTGGACAGTGTTGCTTCCATCGTTCACCCATTCCTTGTAAACTACATAAGGGCAGCTGTGCCAGCCATTTGAGCCTACTGTATTTGATTCGCACACCCTTCCAAGATAGTGACCATTCAGAAATATGCAATCCTGGTATCCCCCTTCAACATCCACATTTCTTGCAAGTATGCTCAGCCTGGATTTGATGAATCTTGATTTATTTAATCCATTCAAGGCAAGGGTCACATTCTGCGAAGATCCACCTATGTTATATTCAGTGCTATCACTATCCCTAAACACTGTGAGATTATACAAGACCTCATTTTCTTGCAGCATTTCAACTGCTCCGACAATACCGCATGATATGCATGTCCAGCCACATTCCTCCCATGATCCGCCGTAATCATAATCACTTACTCTTTGCTGCAGAGACTGATTATCATTTGAAATTTCGTGAAAGCTGCATGTGGGAGCATCCCTTTCTCCGTATCCTATCAATCCAACATTATTATCCCCCTCAGCTCCAAGTATGGTGTTTATGAAAACCCCATCCGACTTTCTTGCAACATTGCTTCTACTGTCATGGCATGGAGACCATGAATCACAAATCCCTGATTCACCGCAATCTATATCAACATCACACACATCCATGCTTCCTGTTCTGTCTGTTATTAAAATAACATCAGCATTACCCGCCTCTCCAAGCACATAAGAAATATTCTTAACTCCCAGTCTTATGGGAATTGTTTTTTTACTAAGAAATACATAATCAAGTCCACCGCCGGTAAGATTTTCATACATACTCGCATTATCAATATAGATAATATTTTCCCCTTCTTTGAATTGCTCAAAAACAGTCACATTGCCTATGGTAAGATATGTTGTGAAATTGGAATAGTAATGCAGATAAGCAGTTATTGAATTGAGAATTCCTGGGACATATACAGATGAGTAAAGATTGATTAATCCGCTTATTCCAGGAAACCAGTATTTTTTGCTTGCATTCTCTCCGTACTCCAGCACATCCTCTGTTACAAGACTACTAGAGTTATAAATCACCTTAATATACCCGCCGCCTATATATTCATAACCCTGTGTTGAGTTTATCTGTATTATGTTATTCCCTTCTTGGAGATTTCCAAAATATGCTGAGCTAACATTAAAGAAATTAGTCCTCAGCGTCTCGTTTGTGTATTTTACATAACTTCCAGAATAATTATTGTTTATGTACAAATCAAAATCATATCCGACATCAAACTCCATTTCCATACCAATTATATTATCATAATCCGGAAGATCCATAATAACTGTTAAATTCCCCTCACCAACATATCCACCAAAATAAACATAACTAGAGCCAATCTTATTGGTTCTGCTTATAAATGTCCTTGTTATAAAGCCCTCAACAGGCAACCCCACATCATAACCAGAAACTATTGTTCTAAGTCTTGCCACATATCTCTCAGATGAAATATTCCTTTTGTATATAGTGCTGCTGCTGCCATTACTTATTATAATCTCTACATTATACCTCGTGTTGTTCAGTATGCCCCCAAAGATATCCGAGCTTATGTTTTCTGCATAGCTTATGTTCCCAGCAGCCCAGAAAGAGCCTATAATATCCAGCAAGCTCTTATCCATATCAGATTCTGTTAAAATCCCCTGGGACAGGTAATACTGTACTGATGGATATTCCCTTATGCCCTCCAGCTTGAGCTCCTTCATGACATTAAACATATCCTTACCAATATAGTACAGGTCCTGATATCTTGTTTCAGGTGATGAATATGAAAAAGACAATCCACTCAGGAAAATAGCCATTGTAAGAATTAGACCAATAGCAACTAATGCATCCATAGACAACAAAAAGGCCTTTTTCATTATTTAATTATTCTGTTAATAGAGTAATTAATGTTTTAAATCAGAATCCACCGGCCGATAGACCGGCGGTTTCAGCCAGCGAGACAAACAACGAACATCAGCCGCGGCGGAATTGCTCTCAAACAATTAACCAAGAACTCCTCATCCCCCGGTCTTGTTAACCAATTGCATGTGGCCGGCGGATGCATGTCATATTGAGCACCGAGTGCAAAGCGTATGTTTTTAAACAGAACGAACCTTTATGCCATTGGCTGTAATCTCAAAAGGATGTATATCCGTTGAATGATTGGTCATCCTCATTTTCCTTATGGACAGGCTTCTTTTATATTTGGCTATGGCCAGATACTGCAGCAGTATAACAGAATCAGCCATGAACTCGATTACACCAGACCTTGACAGACCTTTACTTTCCTCCAGGATCTCTGCTGTTATTATTGTAGTTCTATTCAGCTCTCTTAGTTTCTGCAAGACCTGAAAAACAGCTTTTCTTATCTTAAAGGCCTCACTCATATAAAGCTCAAACATGCTAACAGAGTCTATAACCACCCTTTTTGCACCGGTGTTTTCTATAAGTTCAAGTATCCTTGTTGTGAGTGTTTGTATATCAAACGGCCTGACCTCCAAAACCTTTATCACCCCCTTTTTTTCCATTCCATTAAGATCCCAGCCGAATTTATATACCTGCTTTCTTATATTCCCTGCTGTTTCCTCAGTTGTTATAAGAAGTCCCTTGTCATTATATTTCGATGCGCCATTAACCAGAAACTGGGTAGAAAAAGTTGATTTACCTGTGCCTGTTTTTCCTGATACAAGGTTTATACTCCCTTCTTCAAACCCACCTTCTATCAGACTATCCAGACCAGGAATGCCGCTTGGAACCCTCATAAAAACACCAATATTAATTATTAGAACACGGTTTTATAAATTTGGTCTATTCACGCGTAGATCTGATCTCGTCTTCCACACCCCTTATCTCCACATCAACC
>CAYNRQ010000016.1:0-19204 GCA_964399875.1 uncultured archaeon | reverse complement strand
CGATTGCCTTGTTTGGAACCACCGGTCAGAGACCAGTGGAATTCTGATTTAAATATTAGGGTTTTGAGGAAGTGGTAACTCCTTGCTCTGAAGCGGGCTCTATTATTTCCCATTTCAAACCGTAGTGAATTAATCCGTCGTCCCCGTCTTCATACATCTTTCTGAAAACTGCCTTTACCCTCTTGCCTATCTTTATACTGTCTATGCTGCTCACTATCTGACCGCTTATATTTGTTCCCTCATCTAGTTTTATTATTGCCACTGCATAGGGAGTTATTTTTTCAAACCCCTGGGGAGCTGCCCTTATCACTGTGTAGGAAAGTATGGTTCCATTGCCAGAAAACTGGAAGTCCTCTATCTTTCCCTTTCTTCTGCATGCCGGGCAAAAGTATTTTGGCGGGAAAAACACACTGCTGCATGTGGCACACTTTGTTCCTATCAGACGGTATTTGGATTTTCTTAATCTCCAAAACAATGGAACTGAAGAAGATACATATGCCATAATATCTCACCTGCTTGGTTCTTTTCCTAGGATATGAACCACTGCGGTCCCACCCGAACCTCCTACATTTAGTGCAAGACCGTTTTCCACGCCTTTAATCTGGTTCTTGCCGCACACCCCTCTTATCTGTCTGGTAATGTCTATTATCTGTCTTATTCCTGTTGCGCCCACAGGGTGGCCTATTGCTTTCAGGCCTCCTGTTGTGTTTATTGGTTTTTCTCCTTCGTTTGTTATCTTTCCGTCCTCTACGAATTTTCCACCCTCGCCTTTCTTGCAAAAACCAAGGTCTTCTATTGCCAGAATCTCGTTTATGGAGAAGCAGTCATGAACCTCTGCTATATTGATTTTTTCTGGTGTCAGCCCTGCTTTTTTATATGCCATTTTGGCCGCAACCCTTGTTGCCATCATCTCTGTCAGACTCTTTCGGTTGTGTAGCGCCAAGGTGTCTGAGGCCTGACCAGAACCGTTTATCCATACAGGATTTTCTGTTTTTTTGGCAAAGCTTTCCGAGGCTAAGATAACAGCTGATGCCCCGTCTGTTATTGGCGAGCAGTCCAGAAGCCTTAAAGGGTCTGCTATCAAGGATGAATTCAAAACATCTTCCACTGTTATTGGGAAAGGGAACTGGGCCTTGTCATTGTATTGTGCATTCCTGTGGTTGTTAACACTTACCATGGCCAGTTGCTCCCTTGTTGTTCCGAACTGGTTCATATGGGCCTTTGCGATTATGGCGTAAAGGCCTGAGAATGTCAGGCCTATGGCAGATTCCCATTCCTGATCACCAGCACCCATCAGGGTTGCTATGGCATCTGTTCCCTTCAGGTCTGTCATCTTTTCTGCACCTGCAGCCACCACAATATCATACTCGCCGGATAGGATAGAAAGATATGCCTTTCTGAAGGCCAGTGCGCCAGAGGCACAGGCAGCCTCGCATCTTGTTGCTGGAATAGGATTTAGACCCACCTGCTCTACTGACAGGGCTGCAAGGTGCTCTTGGCCTATAAATCTTCCAGCACTCATATTTCCAAGGAAAAGAGCCTGGATATCTGAACCGTGGAGGCCTGCGTCCTTAATAGCCTTTGCACCAGCCTCTGTGGAAAGGTCTCTTAAAGACTTCTCCCAATGTTCATCAAACTTTGTGCATCCCACACCAATTACAGCCACTCTTCTCATATGACCATCTCCCGCATGTGTTTATGCATTGTATTTAAACCATTTGGTATAACTACCCCGGGATCGCCCCCTGCAACAAATCTTATTTCTATATTGCTGTTGGATAACGCAAGAGCTGTGTTTCCCATAACGGAGTGTGAAATACCATGCTCCTTGGTTGCTAAAGAAAATGTCATATCCTCACAAAACGCTTCGCATATGCAGCCCGCACTCATATTTCAACCTCCCATGAATATTTTTCTGTCCTGTTTTTTCCTCTTATTTCTCTGGTGGAATCAAAACCCTCTGATGCTGTGTCTAAAAATGCTTCTCTTTGGCTCATATCTACTCCTTTAGTTTCCCCCTTAGCCTTACATATGTTCCGTAATCTATGTACTTTTTTTTGTTTATATAGTAGTCTATGTCTGGGGCCCTGCCCCTTCTTTCTATGATTTTATCAGTAACAATGAATACAAATGAATCCGAACCTGCTCCTGAACCATAGGATGTCATGAAGATTCTGTCCCCTGGTTTTGCCACGTTAAGGACAGAGCACAACCCCAGAGGGCTTGAACCAGAATAACAATTGCCTATCTTTTTGACAACAAGGCCTTTTTCTATCTGGTCTTTTGTGAAGCCTAAGGCCTTAGAGACTTTTACAGGAAATTTTCCGTTAGGCATATGGAACACAGCGTGTTGGAAATCTGAGGGTTTCAGCCCTGTCTTTTCTAAAAGACCCTTGCTTGCCGATATCACATGTTTGAAGTATGCTGGTTTTCCTGTAAATCTAGCCCCATGCCTTGGATAGTCCTCTCTGTCCCTTCTCCAGAAATCGCTTGTATCCGTTGTGAATGAGTACATGCCCTCTATAGTTGCCAGTGGGTCTTTTCCTATAACAAATGCAGCGCCACCAGCTGCTGCTGTATATTCCAGGGCGTCCCCTGGTCTGCTCTGGGACGTGTCGGCGCCTATGGCCATGCCATAATCTATCTCTCCTGCCTTCACATGAGAGCAGCAACACTGCATGGCAGCTGTACCTGCCTTGCATGCAAACTCAAAGTCAGCAATCATCACATTGGGCCCGATGCCGAGAGCCTCAGCAACAACAGTTCCTGATGGTTTAACTGCATAGGGATGGCTTTCTGAGCCTATGTAGATGGATCCTATCTTCTTTGGGTCCACCCTGGACATCAATAATGCATTTTTAGCAGCTTCCACACTTATTGTTATTGTATCCTCATCTATGTTAGGAACGCTTTTTTCTTCTATAGAAAAGCTGCTCTTTATTTTTTCAGAGTTCTGCCCCCATACCCTTGCTATTTCATCTGCTGTTATTCTGAACATTGGTATATAACATCCATATCCTACTATTCCTACCTGCACTGGATTCACCTGCAAATCTATATCTATATAGGGACAGAAACATTTTTAAATACCAACCCATACTTCGACAATGGGCTTATTAAATATATTTAATCCGAACCATTGAAACTGCACTGTGTGGTTTCAGAGCTTGTCTCTTGAGGCAAGATATCCAGCGCTTCTGCATAAGAGATGCAGAGCGTGAGTCAATTAATCAGTTTATTAAGTTGACTCACATTAAAATATTTATGTATACCTGTAAAGAGGGTTGTATGATTCCCATATCAAAACCAATAATAGGTGAAGAGGAGTTGAAGATTGTAAAGAATGTTCTGCTTTCAGGCAGGCTTGCCCAGGGCGAATTTGTTAAAAAATTTGAGAAGGAATTCTCGAGCTATATAGGAATGGATTATGCTGCTGCAACAAGCTCTGGAACATCTGCATTGCAGGTTGGTTTAGAGTCCATAGGTATAAAAAATGGTGATGAGGTCATAACAACACCGTTTACATTCATAGCAACAGCAAACTCTATTCTTTACCAGGGAGCAAGGCCTGCTTTTGCTGATATAGATTCTAGAACATTTAATATAAATCCAGAAAAGATAAGGGAGAAAATTAATGAAAAAACAAAGGCCGTCCTTGTTGTTCATCTTTATGGAAACCCATGTGATATGGATGATATCAAAAAAATATGTGAGGAAAACAGTCTTATTCTGATAGAGGATTGCGCGCAGGCAGCCGGAGCAGAGTATAAAGGAAAAAAGGTTGGCTCTTTTGGTGATCTGTCTGTGTTTAGTTTTTATCCAACAAAAAACATGGTTACTGGTGAGGGAGGGATTATATTAACAAAAAGTTCAGAGGTTGCGGAAAAGGCAAAGCTTATAAGAAACCATGGCCAGAAATCTGAATATGAACATACAAGAATTGGTTTTAATTACAGGATGAGTGAAGTTGAGGCAGCCATTGGGATTGCCCAGTTAAAAAGGCTTGATGAGCTGAATGAAAAAAGGATTGAAAACGCAAAAAAATTAACAAGCGGTTTGTCTGGCCTGAATGATATTGAGACGCCGTTTGTTAAAAGGCATGCAAAACACATTTTTCATCAGTACACTGTGAAGGTTCTGGATAAAAGGGACATGCTTCTGGAGGGTTTGAATAAGAGCGGTGTGGAGGCAAAAGTATACTATCCCAAGCCGGTGTATCTGCAGCCTGCTTATCAAAAAATGGGCTATCAAAAAGGGACCTGTCCTGTTACAGAAAGTGTTTCCAAAAGAGTTCTTAGTCTTCCTGTTCATCCATCCCTGACAAAGGAAGATCTAAATGAAATTGTTTCAAAAACAAAACAAAATCTAAAAGGATAGTCATGCCTGAAGAAAAAGGCCTTGGCAGAGTAACTTTTGCTGTAAGTAAAATAGACAAGGGTATTGGTAATTCTGTTAAAAGGGTTATAAACCTTACAGGGGGGCTGGGTAAAAAAGGCAAGGTTCTTATCAAGCCCAATGTAGTTTTTGCCATAAGACCTTCTAGCGGCATTGTAACAAATCCGGATGTTATTGAGGCTATAGTAAAGTATATGATATCTGAAGGGTTTGATCCTGGAAACATAACAATAGGCGAATCTGGCTCTATGGGATTTGATACAAAGAGAGCGTTCAGGAAAACAGGAATGAACAGCATCGGTAAGAAATATGATGTTAATATGATGGATCTTTCTGAGGGGGAGAAAACAACAAAAAGCGTGAAGATAAATGGAAGGGTTATAGGACTGGATATAGCCAAGATTGTTTTTGAGTCTGATCTGATAATAAATGTTCCTGTTATTAAAACACATTTTCAAACAGGAATGACAATGGCTGTTAAAAATATGTTTGGTGTTTTGGGATTTGAGTCAAGAAAAACCGTTCATAAGTACTGTTTGGATGAGGGAATAGCGCAACTGAACAGGGTTATTCCCAACTACATAACTATAGGTGACGCCTCCATAGGTCTTGAGGGTTTTGGGCCTTCTGTTCTTGGCAAGGCCGGGAACTGGGGTCTTATATTTTCAAGCAAAGACCCAGTAGCGCATGACTCAGCTGTGTGTTCATTGTTTGGAGTTGATTTGCCCAGACATGTGAAAATGGCCTCTGATATTGGAGTGGGTGTGTCTGATTTAGGGAGGATAGATATTGTTGGTGAAGATGCAGAAAATCTGAAAAGAAAGATACGACCTGCTTTGGGGAACTTCAGTCCGCTGAAAAACGTGAATGCGATAGATGGGGGTGCATGTGCATACTGTCTTTATGCTGTTTATCTTGTTTTATTGAGATTATCAACACAGAAAATAAAGTCTGAAAAAGAGATAGAGGTTCTTTTTGGACGAAACATTGATGAAAAAGCATGCGATCCGAAAAAAGAGAAATTGCTTTGCGGGGATTGTACAAAAATGTTCAGGGATAAATATGGCAATTTTTTGCCTGGATGTCCTCCAAAGAAAGAAGATATAATAAGATTTGTAAAAAGATTATTGGAAACCTAGAAGCAGAGATTTTGTCTTGAATGCTGCTTTTAATACCTGCCTTATGGAGCCATAATCAATCGGATTTTCTTCTTTCAGGAAACCCTTTATAAGGGTTTCAAGGGGTTCCTGCTTTTTCACATAGTATCTCCTGAAACTCCACACACCTGTTTCACAAAGGTTGGGGTCGTCTTTTCTGCTGTCCAAAACATAGAGTTCCTGCCTCACAATATCCCCTCTCATTCTCATTGATCTGCAAAACACATCTATTATCCTTTCTTTATATTGGTTCCTGTTGCTGGAATAGATTATAGTGTTGACATCACCTATCCTTAATGCAAGTGTAAACTGTCCGTTTTCAGAAACATGGGATATGATTTTTATTGTTTTGTTTTTGCCACCCAGGATATAATTCAGGGTTCCTATGCCATGAATAACAGAATCCTCAATTATGTTGATGTTGGAATAGCTCACTGGACCCACCCTGTCTAAACGCATGCTTAAAATATCCTGGTTCCTTATCAATTCCTTTATCTTTTTTATAACAGGATTAAAGATATCAAATGATCCGATATACAGTTTTAATCTGCGTTTCTTGGCCTGATCAATAAAGGATATGTCTGATTCTGAATTAAATATTATCTGTTCAGAAAACACATGCATCCCTCTGCTTATAGATGTTTTTATATTCTCTATTGTGCACGCAGAACCTGAAAGGAATACAAAATCGTAGTTTAATTCCTTGGGTAATTTTGATAATTTTTCAATCCGGATATTTTCTTTTTCAATAAGATATGAAAATCTGTCAGCAAAATAATCAGTGCCCACAACAAGTGCTTTCATATATACTCATCCCTCCCCAGGATAACTATTTTGCTGTTTCTGATCTTATCATTATGAACCAATATAGAGGTCATGAAATGCCTCATTTGTTCTTCATTATCAAACAATGCAAGGACAAGGTAATCAAAATCTCCCTGGACTTTCATTACTTTTTTCACATTTCCGTATTCATTTATCTTTTTTATAAATCCCCTGTCAAGAGGCTGAAAGAATTCAAGTAAAAAGATTACAGGAATAAGTCCAAACTTGGTATAATTAATAAGATAGCTCTTTTTTATTGCCCCGCGCTTTTCCAGCTTCTTTATATGGCCATGGACACCGGCTGGGCTTATGTTAAGATTTTTAGCAAAATCAGAGATCTTTGTGATGTTTTTTTCCTCTATCAAACTCAGGATGGCGCCAACAGACCCTGTAATTTTGATATTTTTCTTAATTTTTTTAACCTTTTTCATATAATTAGTTAAAAACATTAAGATTTATAAATATATCGGTATAATATCTCATTATATGCAGGATTCACTCTCTGTTATTGCGGATGATGTAAAACTAGGCCAGAATGTTAAGCTGGGTAACTTTGTTATAGTAAAGAAAGGGTGCGTTATTGGGGACAATGTGACCATAGGGGACAGGGTTACACTTCATGAGGATACGGTTATAGGAAATGATACCATAATCCAGGAAAATTGTATAATAGGCAAGCAGCCAAGGCCTGGACCAAGAACCACACATAGAATATATCCGCAGCCTGGCACGGTTATAGGAAATAAGGTAATGGTTGGTGCTGGTTCTATAATATATGCCGGGACCAAGGTAAGGGATTATTGTTTTATAGGTGATATTGTTGCTGTAAGAGAAAAGTGTGATATTGGTGAATGGACAACCTTGGGGAGAGGGGCCATGCTTGAATTTGGTGTAAAGGTTGGTCGTCGTGTAAGGATAATGAACAATGCACAAATTACAGAGGGAACAAAGATTGGGGACAATGTTTTTGTTGCCCCTGATGTTAGCACTGTTTCTGATAAAAAGATGGCAAGGAATAAAAATACATTGGATCCTCCTGTATTCAAAGACAATTCAAGAATAGGGGGCAATTCTATAATCCTGCCTGGAGTTACAGTGGGGTTTGAAGCAGCTGTGTGTGCCGGCTCTGTTGTAATGAACGATGTAGAAGATTACAACATAGTGATGGGCAACCCTGCTAAGTTTGCAGGAATAGTTATGAAAAAAGACAGATTAAATAGGGGTGATGAAGATGGAAGATAATGAAATAAAGGAGAAGATAAAAAAGATATTCGCAAAGGTATTCGATAGCGTAGAGGAAAAGGATGTTATCTTTGACGGAAAGCATGAAGAATTTGATGAGTGGGATTCCCTCACTCACATGAACCTTATATCAGCCCTGGAAGAGGAGTTTGGGGTGAGTTTTAGTGTGGATGATATATCTGAGATGGACAGGGTAACAAAGGTTCTTGAAACCATAAAAAGGCTTTTAAAAAAGAAAGGGGATTGAGATGGACAGCATTGCCCGGGTTATAAGGAAAAGAAATGCAAAGGGCATGGACAGGGTTTGTCTTACTTATGGAGTGAATGAATACACGTACAAGGACCTGTTTTCTTATGTGGATAAAATTAAAGCCTTTTTGGATGAAAATGCAGAAAGGGGGGACAGGATAGGTTTGTTTTGTGAGAATGGCATAGAATTTGTTTCTGTTTATCTGGCTTGCTTGGATTCAGGAGTTGTTGTGGTTCCGGTCAATACGAACTTTTCAAAAGAGGAAATGGATTATGTTGTAAAAAACTGCGAGATTAGACTGTTCATGTGCTCGGAAAGGATGAAGGGGAAGCTTGATATACAGGTACCTGTTTTTTTGATTTCTGATATATTGGAAGAGACAGAAAAGGGTAAAAAAGAAAGTTATGAAGCGAGGGAAAATGAATTGGCTGCATTAATGCATACATCAGGAAGCACAGGAAAACCAAACGCTGTTATGGTCACTCATGGCAATATCATTGCAAACACAAAATCCATTCTTGATTATCTTGATAACAGACCTGATGATAGGGTAATGGTTGTTCTTCCTTTTTTTTATTGTTATGGCGCATCGCTGCTGCACATGACCCTATGGTCTGGGGGGCGGGTTGTTATTAATAATAAGTTTATGTTTCCGCAGAAGGTTGTAGATGAAATATGTGAAAAGAAATGCACTGTCTTTGCAGGAGTCCCGAGTACATATCAGATCATGCTCAAGTATACAAGGATGAAAGAGATGGATATGTCTTGCCTGAGATATGTATTGCAAGCAGGGGGGAAGCTCTCAAACGAATATCTGCTTAAACTAAAAAACACATTGCCAGAAACAAAGATAATTGTGATGTATGGCCAGACAGAGGCGACGGCAAGACTATCCTATCTTCCACCAGAGCTGTTTGATTCTAAATTGGGTTCTATAGGAAAAGGCATACCCGGTGTTAAACTCAGAGTGGTGAATGAAAAAGGGAAGGACGTAAAGCCGGGTGAGGTGGGAGAGATAATTGCTAGGGGCAAAAACATATGTTCGGGGTATCTTAATAATGAAGAGGAAACGGAAAATACCTTTAGAAATGGTTGGTTGTACACAGGTGACCTTGCCACTGTGGATGAGGAAGGTTTTATTTTTATTGTTGACAGGAAAAGGGATTTTGTTAAGGTCGGTGGCAACAGAGTGTCTTTATCTGAGATAGAAAATGCCGCTGAATTTTTCGATGGGGTTAAAGAAGCAGTTGCTGTGGGTTTTCCTGATGAGATACTGGGAGAGGCCATAGCCCTTTTTGTTGTGCCTGAGAATGATAGCCTGAAACCAGAAGATATAATGAAAATGTGCAGGAAAAAACTATCTGCTTACAAGATACCCAAGAAAATAAACCTCATTGATAAGATACCAAGAAATGCTTATGGAAAGGTGCAAAGATTTAAACTAATTAAGGAGATTGATATTCATGGATGACAGAATACTTCAGATGCTGCCAAAGGTTTACTTTCCAGGTGCTGTATTTACCGGAACAAACTCACTGTATTATCTGAAAACACTGTGCCCTGAAAAGACACTCATGTTGGTATCCGAGACAGCCTGGAAGATACATCATGCTAAGATAGAAAAACACATGCAGACCAAAAACATGAAAATAATAAATTCTGAACCAAGCAGGTCTGATATGGTTAAACTACACAAGGATATGGAAAAGAATGAATATGAAAACATCGTGGGTTTTGGCGGTGGGTCCGTGCTTGATCTTGCAAAAACATCAAGGATGAAAACCCGGCATATAAATCTTGTTCTTATCCCAACCACCAGTGGCACTGGTTCAGAGGCAAGCAGATACTCCATCCTTGTTAATGAAAACATGGAAAAGGAGGCCATAGCATCTGAAAAACTGCTGCCTGACGTTGTCTTGCTTGACCCATCGTTTTCTGTTTCCCTCCCTGAGTTTGAAACAGTGTACACATCCCTGGATGCCCTTGCACATTCAATAGAGGGACTTGTTTCAAAGATGAGTAATCCTATAAGCGATTCCCTGGCCATCATATCTATTGATATGATAATAAACAATATTCTCAAGATAAGGGAGAAGTTAGAGGATCTGGAAATAAGAAGAAATCTGCAGACAGCCGGGTTTTTGAGTGGACTCGTTCAGAGCAGTGCATCAGTGGGGCTTTCGCACTCATTCGCTAACAACCTTGGGCCAAAACTAGAGATACCGCATGGTGTTGCTATAAGCGCCTTTTTTGTAAACACAATAAAACTAAACATTGGAAAAACAGATAAGTATGAAAAGCTAAGAGGTTCCTTATTCTTCAAGGATGGCGATATAGTTGGAAAGATTACAGATCTTTTCAAGAAGCTTGGTTTTTATGAGTATTATAAAAAACTTGATCTTGGCAAAATAGATATAAAAGAGGCTGCTGAGAAGATTAAGAATGATGTATGCACAAAAACAAATCCTTACAATCCAAGTCTAGAAGAGATTGTTAATATACTATCTGCGGTGGGTACAAGATGAAGAAAATAGATGATCTTTTAAATATGAAGGCATTTAGTCTGGGCAAAAAGGAAAAGGAAAGTATTTTTTTAAAGGCCATGCAGGAGGCCATTATTTTTCATTATAATAACTGTGAAGGTTATAAAAAATTTCTTGAAGGGAGAGGGTTTGATCCCCATGGAAAATTTTCTGTTTCAGAGATACCGTTTTTTCATGTGGATTTATTCAAAACAATTAAACTTGTATCTGTTCCTGAAAAGGACATACTAAGAAGCGTACAATCAAGCTCAACCACAAGTGGCACCCCAAGTACGGTTTTTCTTGACAGAATTACATCCGAGAGGCAGAGAAGGATCCTTGGTTCAATAATGACGAGCTTTATAGGGCCAGAGAGAAAAACACTAATAGTTCTGGACAGCCCGGAAACAGTTAAATCTAGGAATGGAAAGATATCATCAAGAGCGAGTGGAATAAGGGGCATGCTGCCATTCTCTAAAAAGGTTTTTTATGTGCTGAACAATGAGCTTAAGCCTGACAAGAATGCATTAAGAAAGGCTGTTAATGAAATGGAAGGTAGTGTCTGTATCTTTGGTTTCACATTTTTGATATACCAGTTTATCAAACAAGCTGAAGAGGATGCTGAGTTAAGGAGTATTTTAGGAAAACTTAGCAGCCCATTGGTTGTTCATACAGGGGGTTGGAAAAAGCTTAGAGATCTTAAGATAGCAAAACCTGATTTCAATGGGTTTGTAGCAGGAATCTTTAAAACAAAGCCAGAAAGGGTTATAGATATGTATGGCATGACGGAACAGCTAGGAACAGTTTATCCTGACTGTGAATATGGCTACAAGCACGTTCCTGTTTATTCGGATATTATTATAAGGGGCCCGAGCTCCTTTAAGCCTCTCGAGAATGGAGAAAAAGGTTTCATACAACTGCTGAGTCCTGTGCCTAATTCCTATCCCGGGATATCAATTATAACAGATGACATGGGTGTTGTAATAGGTGATGATGGATGCAGGTGCGGAAGAAGAGGGAAGTTTTTCCTTTTCAGTGAAAGGGCTAAAAAGAGTGAGATAAAAGGCTGTGGAGACACCCTGCACAGTGATTAAATGAAATTCAGAAAAATTTTTTATGAAGGAAAGACCTGCAATGTGGAGTCAGAAGATCTGGATAGTGTTATAAGGGAGCTTAGAAAAAAAATAAAATATCTGCATGGGTTAAAGATTGATGACATTATAGAGTTTCTGGATAAAGTTGGGGATTTCTGGTCAGAAAGCCAGGACTTCAAAAAACATTTTGGCAAGAACTTGAATCATCTGGTGGATTTTATGAAGAAATATCATCTTACCATCATGCTTGACACAGCCCTGCGTAACAGGATGGCTCTTGACGGTTTTGTGAAGCTTAATAAATTATCCGTGTTTTACCATGCCCAGCCACGGGGATTAACAGTGCACTGGATTGCAGGCAACGTTCCTGTTCTGGGCATATTCTCTGTGCTGCAATCATTATTAACAAAAAATGTTAGTCTTATTAAGGCATCTTCAAAGTCTTATCAGGACATGCTGAAACTCTTGGGGTCTTTCAAAAATGTGAACACAGCAAAGATAAGCGGTTCTAATATCCTAAAAACCATAGCTGTCTTATTGGTTGACAGAAAGGATAGAGAAAACCATGAAAAACTATCCCTTGCTGCTGACATAAGGGTTGTTTGGGGCGGTAAAGAAGCAGTAGATACTATAATAAATCTAAAAAAAAGGCTTGAGACAGAGGATATAATACACGGGCCAAAATATTCCTATGCTGTAATAGGGAAAAACACGCTTGATAAGGATATTAATAAGATTGCCCAGAAGCTTGCGATAGATGTGTGCGTTTTTGATCAGTATGCTTGCTCTTCACCGCATACTGTTTTTGTTGAGAGTGGTGGAAGGGCAAGCCCAGCAGATTTTGCAAAAGAGCTTGCAAAGCAGCTCTCTCTTGTTAACAGGTTCATTCCTAAAGGTAAAGTGGATCCTGGAAAGTCAATGGATATAGTGAAGATAAGGACAAGGTATGAATTTACTGGTAAGGTTTTTTCTTCTGAAAACACTGACTGGACTGTTGTATATTCAGAGGAAGATGGGTTGGCTGAACCATGCTTCTCAAGGGTTGTTTTTGTAAGGCCTGTTTCTGATATAAACAGAATTGCAGAACTCAATGATAGAGGCAAACAAACAATGGGGTTGTCCATGTCCTTGCCAAGAAGGATGGAATTTGCAGACAAGGCAACGCTTTTTGGAATAGACAGATGTCCTTCTCTGGGTGGAATGAGCTTTTTTGAATCGCCATGGGATGGTATGTTTGATCTGGACAGAATGGTCAGATGGGTGACGTGCTATGAATAATGTATGTGGCATAGGTGTTGACTGTGAGCATATATCCAGATTTAAAAACCCAGAAAAAAAATTACTGCTCAGGGTTTTTACAAAAAAAGAGATTGATTACTGCAAATCTAAGTCAAACCCTTCCCAGCATTTCGCTGCTAGGTTTGCAGGAAAAGAAGCTGTTATAAAGGCCTTTGGTAATATTGATAAGAAGATATTCTTTAATAAGATAGAGATAATCAATGGGAAGGGTGGGGGTCCTGTTGTTAAGATAATGGAAAAATCCTTATCCAGATACGGTGTCAAAATAAGCATGTCACATGGAAAGGATATGGCTATTGCTTTTGCTGTTGTTACAGAATAATTATTTTTTACAGGAGCTTATTATCTTCAGTGCAGTTTCCAGGGCAGCCAGGGCATCGTTACCTGTCACAAGAGGTTCTTTATTGCTTTTAATAGAAACCAGGAAATCCTTTAATTCCTGTTTGAGCGGCTGTGTTTTTTCAATCTTAATAATGGCTTTTTCTGGTGTGCCGAATTTTATTACATCATTAAAATCTTCATCTTTTGTGTAATTGCTTTTATAGGTCACGAGATCTTGGGTTATATAGTTTAACTCAACATAGCCTTTTGTGCCTGTTACTGCAAGATTCCTTATCTTTACTGGAGTGATCCAGTTTACCTGAATAAATGCATCAGTGCTGTTGTATTTTAATAATATATCAGCATAATCCTCTCTCTTGTCTGTCAGGGCATTGCCTGCAACAGCAAAAACCCTGTCTGGTTTTTTATTCAGAAGGTAGTTGAAAACATCTATGTCATGAACAGCAAGGTCTATTATAACATTGGCGTCCTTTATCTGCGGAGGGAAAACACCAACCCTTTTTGCAACCATGGTTGTTATATCACCCAGTTCTCCCTTGTTTATTATTTCTTTTAGTTTTTGAACAGCTGGATTAAACCTTTCTATGTGTCCGACAGCTAATTTGATATTTTTTTCTTTTGCTGCATTTATTATCAGCTTGGCATCCTCCACCTTATCTGCTATTGGTTTCTCAACCAGTATGTTCTTTCCCTTTTCTATGCAATCAAGTGCAACCTTTTTGTGCATGATTGTCGGGACAACAATAGAAACAGCATCTATTTCTTCTTTCTCCAGCATCTGCATATAATCTTTATAGAACTTGCATCTGAATCTGCTGGCTATTTCTTTGCCTGTCTTTTCATTCACATCGCATACAGCAACAAGTTTGCAATCCAGTTCAGAGTAAACTCTTGCATGATGTTTTCCCATGTTTCCAACACCGATAACAGCCACATTCAATGCCATAAGAATTCCTTATTTTATATAATTATAAATATTAATCTGAAATCACTAAATAATTACACCAATGGTTTTAGAATATTGTCTCTTGTTTGCATTGAGGACAGGAGGCAGATCTTCATGTGGTTATATTGGCAAGGCAAATAGTGTGAACAACAAACGGTTTAATTTGTTTCACATCATTAAGGAGATTATGGACACCATAGAATGCATCAAAACAAGGAGCAGTATAAGAAATTATAAATCAAACCCTGTTCCGGAAAGTATTATTAAAGATATATTAAACGCGGGTGTGCACGCACCTTCAGCAGGTGATGTGCAGGACTGGGAATTTGTTGTTGTAAGAAAACCTGGAATAAAAAAGCAGATAGCTGAAGCTGCTCTTGGGCAGGATTTTGTTGCTAATGCGCCTGTTGTAATAGTTGTATGCTCGAACCTAGAGAAAATAGAAAGGGTCTATGGCGAAAGGGGTGTTGGTCTTTACTCCATACAGGATACTGCAGCTGCCACAGAAAATATGCTACTTGCTGCATGGGAAAGGGGGATAGGCTCATGCTGGGTCGGGGCTTTTAATGAGGAAAGAATAAAGGAAATCCTCCTTATTCCAACCAATGTGAGGCCATTGGCTATAGTAACCATGGGGTATCCCCAGATTAGTTTTAAAAAACAGAAAAACAGGGATTTAAGTATGATTCTGCACTGGGAGAGATGGAATGGCAAGTAGACTGTTCAAAGAAAGGATTGCAGCCATAGTTATTGGTTTTATAATGATTTTTTCAGTTGCAGGTTTTGCTTTTATGAATGTTGGAAGGTTCAGTTCAGACACAGCTCCTGCAGAGGTCCCTTATATTATTAACAGGGAGCTAACGCAGGATGAGAGGCGTACTGTTTTACTGACAGGGAGGGTCCTGATACAGGATTTTCATCCCTCAAACTGCACAGAGTGCGTAGAAATTGATGTAACCCTGCAGGAATTCGCAACAAGATTTCAAAAATTTGTTGTGCTGGAAATGGCAGAAAAGAACGATACCAAGATGCAGATGATCGGGAGGGACGGAAAGATAGTGGACCTGCTTGAGACAAATCTGACAGCAGAGGAAATGCTTCCTGTTTTTTGTGATCTGGCTGTTGCCCAGCCAATGGAGTGTTTGCTGGAATCAGAATTTGGATAAATCTATCTGTTTCTCATAACCATGATTAGTCTTGACAGTTCAACCTTGCCTTGGGCCAGTTCCTTTGTTCCTCCACCAGAGCCTTTTGCCTTGGAGGCTATGTCCTTGATTATCTTGGATGCGTCCTTTGTTTTGCTCATTACTATAAGATCCCCGGCCTGGTTTGAAAGTATAACCGTCAGCTTGGGTTTTTTTGTTATAAGGTTGTTTGCTATCTCTATAAGCCTCCTCCTCCCTGCTCCAATAACCTCAAAGAGCTGGTCTTCCTTTATTTTTTTGACCAGTTTCTTTGCCTCATTCTCAGCAAATTCCTTTCCTATTTTTTCTATCTCTTTTTTCTGGATCTTCCATACATTGAATATGTATTCGCACACCTCTGGTAGCCTTTTCATTGTTTTCGATTTTAGATACTCATGCAGCTTCTTTTCTGGGAGACCTAATTTTTTCCTAAGATCATCCAATTCTTCGCAGTTCTTTATTATATCCCTGCAGAATTTCTTTATGGTTCCTTCTACCTGTCCTATAGGAACAGAAAATATCTTCGCACACTCCTGAAGCTGCCTTAAGGCTTCCACTGGTTTTATCTTTAGGAAGTCCTTATGTGTTTCTACAAAATGCAGATCTTTTTTCACGAGATGTATGAGGTCTATTATCTTGTTTATATTTTTGTCAAGAAATTCCTTTGCTGTTTTTCCTGCCTTTATGGTTATCCTGTTAATACCATCCTGTATCCTTTCAGAATCCAGAATGACTATGGTCTCTATCTCCCTTGTGTTTTCCACATGCGTTCCGCCGCACGCTTCATGATCCAGGTTTCCAACAGAAAGTATCCTTAGTTCTTTGCCTGGAACCGCCCCGCCCTGGTATATTTGCATACCATACCTCTTCTCTGCAATATTCCTTGGCAGCCATTCTATCTTTACCCTCAATCCTTTTTTTACAGTGCCATTGGCCACCCTTTCTATCTCTTCTATCTCTTTGTCTGATATGCCCTTGTAGTGCGTGACATCAAGGTGTGCCTTGTCAACAGACTTGTGTGAACCTGCCTGGAAGATGTGCCTGCCCAGGACCTTCCTTGCTGCAAGGTTTATCACGTGTATTGCTGTGTGGTGCCTTGTTAGCTGTTCCCTTCTTTCAGAATCTATAACGCCCCTTACTTTCTGCCCTTTCTTGAGGCTGGGTTTCTCCACATAGTGCACAATAACATCACCAAACTTCTTAACATCATAAACCCTGCATTTGTTTAGTAAACCATGATCTGCTTCCTGGCCTCCAGATTCTGGATAGAAAGCTGTTTTATCAAGAACAACCTTTCCGTCTGTTATCTTCAATACCCTGGCATAGAATTCCCTGGCCTTCTGGTTTTTATAAAACAGGGGTTTTGTTGGTGGAAGGCCGGAAACATCCACTGCTTCTTTTTCTTCCTCTTTCTCTGTCATGTGCCTTTCTGATAGCTTTTTATAAAAATCATCAGGTATATCCAGTCTTATCTTCTTGTCCGCTGCTATCTTTTCCACAAGCTCTGGTGTGATGCCATTTGATTCATAAAGCTGTATGAGCTTATTTTCATCCAGTCTCTCTCCCCTTTCCAGAAATTTTTCAACTATTCTTATTCCCCTTCCCCTTGTTTCCTTGAATCTCTTCTTTTCGACATCTATTATCTCAGGAAACCTTTCAAGCCCGTTCTTGAGGTTAGGAAATATTGGTTTCAGATACTTGGCGTGCTCTGTTGCAAGCTTGACCAAATCTATATCAAGGTTCAGATCCCTTATGAATTCAAGGGCCCTTCTGAGTATAACTCTCAGGTTGTATCCTCCGCCAACATTGCTTGGCAGTGCTCCGTCTGAAACAGCAAATAAAAGGGTCTTGGTGTGATCTGTTATTGCGTATACGGCCTCTACGGGCTCTATGTGTTTTTGAAGTTCTTCAAAGGTTACACCAAGCTCCTTGGATATCTTTTTTTTTGCATCCTCTATGTTTCTGACCTCGTCTATGTTGAGACCTCCTGCTATCTCTGAATATTTCAAAAACAGTTTTTTATCATAATCTATTATTTTCTTGAGCCTATCTGCAACAGGCCCGAAAGTGGCATCATAGGATGTGGGAGTACCCTGGGTTATCCACGCGAATCTTTCCAGACCAGCTCCCATGTCTATTACCTTTTTGTCCATTACCCTGTAGTTATCCAAGGTTCCTATAAACTCTGTAAAAACAGCATTGCCGAGTTCCAGGCCCCTTGAAAAGTATTCCAAGGAATAGCCGAATGCAGCCGGCCCGAGCCATACATCCTCTATCCATGTTATCTCCTCTGGATTTATGTTGAAAACCTTGGTCAACAGCTCATAATCCAATTCAGTGCACCTGTCCTTCCAGTATCCTTTCTTTCCATCATATAAGGAGTGTTGGCCTATCATGACAAAGTTGGTGTAATGCTTTCCTGTCCTTCCTACATTAGGGATGTCGTTAAAACGCATGCATGACTGGGGAATTATTAAAGGGTTTGCCGGAAACTCAAATACTGTTTCATTTCCTATCTTTCTCTGGAATGAAACAATGCTTGCTATGGTGAAGTAGAGGCCTGGGAACCATCTGCAAACAGAGGGATAGGATGCTATACTTTCATGTCCGTTCTTGACAAAAAATTTCTCTATGGCCTTCCATGTCTGGATGTAATCCATCTTTTTCTTGCATGGGCTGTTGCTGATAAAGCTATAGCTGACACAGGGGGAATCCCCGCATAGTTTTGTTTCTGGGTTTAGAGTCCAGAAGAATTTGCCGCAGGAAAGGCATTGCTTTCTTACAAATCCCTTTTCCTTAAATATGGAAACCTCCCAGTATTTCTTTGGATCCTTCTGAAGCCTTTGAATAAGGTCCTTTTTAGTGGTCAAATCAAACACCCTGTATGATTATTACTCTTCTCGCATATTTTAACCTTTAAAAAATTTATTAACCAATTATTTTATTGGTGGTTTTGTGGACATAATTGACGCTTCTTATCCAACCATGAAGGAAAGCAACATATTGCGCTTGGGAAACCCTAAAAGACGCAAGGTTAGGGATATATATGATATAGGTGATGGTAATATTTGCCTTGTCACAACAGACAGAATCTCAACCCATGATGTTGTTTATAGACAATGCATACCGCACAAGGGATATATACTAACGCAAACAAGTGTAAAGGCCTTTGAGCTTCTGGAAAATAAAGGGATACATACACACTTTATTTTTTGTCCTGATCCAAATACAATGATCGTTAAAAAGGCCGAACTGTTTCCAGTAGAGGCGGTTGTAAGGGGTATTATTACTGGAAGTGCCTGGAGATCATACCAAGCTACAGGTGAGGTGTGCGGCATAAAGCTTCCAAAGGGCCTGAAAAAAAATCAGATGCTGGATGAACCCATATTTACACCAGCGACAAAGGCTGAACATGGTCTGCATGATGAGAACATAAGCTTTGAAAGGCTATGTGAACTGATCGGTACTGATAAGGCAGAGTATTTGAGAAAACGTTCTATAGATGCGTATAAAGTAGGGTTTGAGGAGGCAAAAAAACATGGTGGTTTGTTGGCTGATACAAAGTTTGAGTGGGGAGACGATGATGGTGATATAATAATAGTTGATGAGGCCTTTACACATGATTCCTCCAGATATGTGGAAATGCAAGACTGGGAACAGGCCATGGAAGAAGGGAGGGATCCTAAATGGGTGGACAAACAGGTTGTGAGGGATTATGCAGAAGGTCAGGGGTTTCATGGTGAAGGTGATGCTCCAGCACTGCCTGAGGATATAGTAAGAGCTGATATTGCTGCATGTGCAGGTGCTTTTACCATGCTTACAGGAAAAGGGATTGGGCCGCCAGAAGAGCCCCCTTCTGATTCTAGGATTGAGAATAACCTTATAAAATATGGTTTTCTCAAACGGTTAATTGATTAGCTCCTTACCACCAGTCACACACAATTGGTT
>CAYNRQ010000015.1:2243-19732 GCA_964399875.1 uncultured archaeon | reverse complement strand
GCGATTGCCTTGTTTGGAACCACCGGTCAGAGACCGGTGGAATTCTTATTTAAAACCTCTTGAACATATGGTTTTTATGATATCCGAAAAGTTAAAAAAAGAGATGGCAAGACAGCATTATAAGATCGTGGGCAACCACAGTGCTGTGAAACTATGCATGTGGCTTAAAAGAAGTATAAGAGATGCTGGGTTTTGTTACAAGCAAAGGTTTTATGGAATACAGAGCCATCGTTGCTTGCAGATGACGCCTTGGCTGGGCTGCTGCAATTCCTGCACCTACTGCTGGAGAACAATAGAAAAAAGTCCTATTGGTTTTGAAAAGATAGATGAACCAAAAGAGATAGTTAAGGTCTGTGTGGATGCCCAGAGGAACCTTATCAGCGGGTTTCCTGGCTGGGAGGGAACAAATATGAAAAAATGGAAAGAGGCCAATAATCCCAATCAGGCAGCCATATCCTTAATAGGTGAACCTACCATGTATCCAAATATCTCTGAACTAATATCTGAATTTAATAAAGGATTTACAACATTCCTGGTTACAAACGGCCAGTTCCCAGAACGCCTTGAAAATATAACAGAACCCACACAACTTTACATATCCCTGGACGCTCCGACAAAAGCTTTGTATAAAAAAATTGACAGGCCGGGCCTCCCGGATTTTTGGGAAAGGCTAAACAAAAGCCTGGAGCTGATGAATTCGTTCAAGTGCAGAAAGATTGTGAGGCTTACCATGGTCAGGGGATGGAACATGACCAAGCCTGGGAGATATGCAAAACTAATTGAAAAATCCGGGTGTGATTATGTAGAGGTTAAGGGGTACATGCATGTAGGTGAATCCCAGAAAAGGCTGCCACGGGAGACAATGCCCCTGCATAAGAATGTAAAGGCTTTTGCTGAGAAACTGGCCAAGGAAAGCGGTTTTGTTTGTGTGGATGAACAAAAGGAAAGCAGGGTTGTGCTGCTCAAAGCTTCTTAACCAGTTTTCCCCTTTCCTGCGGAATAACCTTTAATTTTGCTTTCTTGAATTTTTTGCTGAGTTCTTTTCCCTTGAAATATTCATGCAAGAATATTGCCATGGCAGCAACCTCTGAATGTGGCTGTGAAGTAATCGAAAGGTTGAGGTCTGCTGCTTGGTAAACTTCTGGTGGAACCTTTTCACCACCAACAATAACCAGCAGGTTCTTTTTAGATTTTCTGATTTTCGTAATGTTTTTTTGGAATGGCATGCCGTAAACAGTCAGGTGGGCCTTTGTTCCTTTGAAATTCTTAATATTCTTTTTCCAGTCTTCTGTGTATTTTATTTCGAATGGACCGCCCCATTGCTCTATAACCCTTTTTATGGATTCCTCAAGATTTTTGTCTCTTTGGCCTGAATAGATAATTGCTGAGCATCCCATTGCACGGGCCACCAGGGCCACATGCGCGGTAATTCTTTTATCCCTCCCTATTCTGTGTCCGAGCCTTAAAACAGTAATCTTCATAAGAAAGGATTATAAACCGGATATAAATAGGTGATTGCTTGTATTGTTTTCAGCACGTTATGTGCATTACAGCAACAACCTTTTTATTATCAGCAACCATGGCATTGAAAATGTCTACTGCCTTTGGTGATATATCAATAAAGAGCTTTACCTTTTTTTGCTCAGCGTATCGCTTTACCTCAGGCGGAATTTTCAGTATGCCCTGCTGTCCTGTTCCTACAACTATCACCTCTGGCTTTCTTTTAAGAAGGGCTGTGAACTCATTTATATCGAACACATGGCTTTTTTTCCTGAAATCAAGCCTGCCATCCCACCAGACGGTCATGTCTGAGTAATATGTTTTTCCATCAATGACAATCTCGCCAAAGGATATGGAATCTATATCTACCATAATATTTATAAGTAGAGATGAGCATAAATAAATTATGAAAGGCGTTTCCCATACATTATGGATAGTGATTGCTGCTGTTGTAGTTCTTGTGGTTGCTCTGGTTGTAATAACCATTTTTGGTGGTGGAATGCAAAGGTTTGCATCAATAACAGAAGCACAGGGTTACTGTACAATGATGGGTCAATCAGTATGCGCTGTTGGCGGTGCTGAACCACCGGGCTGGCGAGTAGGGTTTGATGTAGCAGGGGCCGAACGTTTCTGTTTTAGTGGTGATGTTTGCGGTACATGGGAAAATGTTTGTGACCGGGCCAATAAAAGATGGAATGGCTGTGGTGGTTAGGCGTAGTTTTTTTTTCAAACGTATAAAAACATTCGGATATAAATATATTAACTAGCAGGTTTTGAAATTCAGGGTTTTACGCATGAATGAAAACAGGATAATGGAACTGATAACCTCCGAGTATTCATGGGAGCAGATTATATATAAGATTATAGCATGGGAAGGTCTTGATCCCTGGGATCTTGATTTAACTGCTTTGTCCCGGTCTTTTTTGCAGTATATATCAAAGCTAAAGGTTCTGGATTTTAAGATACCTGCCAAGTATATTATAATAGCCTCTGTGCTCCTGCGGATGAAATCAGATCATCTGCATTTTATAGAAGACTTTATTGCTGATGATCATTTTCAGGACCAGATGGAATCAGAAATAGAGGGTACTGTTATAAGGCAGGAAGAAGGGAAATTCGAGGTTAATCCTATCACTGTTCCTCCAAAAAGATATGCAAGACGTAAGATCATGGTTACAGAGCTTATTGACGCATTAAGAAAGGCCCTCACCACAGAGGAGAAGAGAAAGTTGAGGGGTATAAAGGCGAGAAAACAGATAAAGGTAAAGGAAGATAATATTGCAATCAGAATCAATAAGCTGTATGAAAGAATAAATGAATTGATGAAAAAAATAAGGAATGAAGAGCTGAAGTTTTCGGATCTTGTTAATAAATGGAAAAGAGACAATATTGTCAACACATTCCTCCCGCTTATATATCTTGACAATGAAAATAAAGTCAGATGCAGACAGGAAGAGGTGTTTGATGAGATCTATATAAAGAGGGGGTAAATAGTGATATGGGTGAGAAAATAGGGATTGATGATATAATAACAGTATCAAAGAATGAAGGGAAAGCTAAAATTGATGTAAAGAAAACAGAGAACAAGATAAGATATAAAACCAAAGGGCCTTTTCTTAGGATAGAAGAAATGAATGGATTGGATAAAACGGGCAAAGCCATCAAGTCGTTTGTTTCTGCAAAAAAACCATTGGAAAAAGAACAAGGAAAAGATTCCAAGGAAAAGACAATCACAAGGGAGAAAACCCTGTCTGTTATTGAGGCCGCCCTGTTCATTTCCCCAAAACCTCTGATGCTTGACAGCCTGGCAAGAATTAGTGGCGTTAATTCCCTTGGTTATGTTAAAGAGCTGCTTTTAAAACTGCAAAAGGAGTATGAAGAGAGGGGTGTTGAAATAGTAAATACACCATATGGCTGGCATATGCAGGTTAGGCAGGATTTCCTGCCGGCTGTTGCCCATCTGACGCCTTACTCTGATATACCAGAGGGCTGTAAAAGAACCCTGGCTCTTGTTGCTTACAAGGAGCCTATAAAACAGGCCGAGGTCATAAGGATACAGGGAAACAAGGCCTATACCTATATAAAACAGCTTGTTAGAATGGGCCTCATAAAAACAGAGAAAAAGGGAAAAACAAAGGTGCTTAAACTTACACAGGAGTTTGAGAGATATTTTGGAGAGGAAAGGAAAAGAATAAAGAAACAATTGGCCTCTGCGTTGGAGCAAAAAACAGATTTATAGCCCTTAGAACCAAATTCTTTTTATGGAAAAGAAGTCTCTGTTCTGGGCTGACCAGATCGCTGAAAAAATTCTAACAAGGAAAAGATTCAGGTATGTAAACAAACCCGTGCCGGAGATTGATAATTTTACAGTGAAAACCTCTGCTTCCCTTTCAGGTGTTTTGCATATAGGCCGTTTGAGTGATACCATCAGGGGTGAGTCTGTTCACAGGGCCTTAAAGGATGCTGGTGTAAAAACAAGGCTGATCTGGGTTGCAGAGGACATGGACCCTTTGAGAAAGGTTCCTAAGGGTGTTCCTGACAGCTATAAAAAGTATATAGGCATGCCTGTCACTGATATACCAGACCCCCATGGGTGCCATGACTCATATGCTGAACATCACGTGTCCGAGTATTTTAAGGTTATTGATTTATTTGTTTCTACAAAGATGCAGAAGTTCTCTATGAGGAAGGAATATAAGAAAGGTAACTTTGGCCCCTACATAAAGAAGATTCTGGGGAATATGGACCTTATTGTGGAGATACAAAACAAGTACAGAAACAACCCTCTTCCAAAGGGATGGAGTCCTTGGAAGCCAATATGTGACAACTGCGGAAAAATAATAACAACAGAAGTCACTGGTTTTAGTCACGGTGTTGTTCACTACAAGTGCAAAGACTACTGTTTTGAGAAGACAAAGGCAGAGGGCTGCGGTCATGTGGGGGTGAATAATCCCATGAAATTTAATGGTAAACTTATGTGGAAATCTGAATGGGCAGCGCAGTGGGCGAGATGGAAGGTTGTTTCAGAGGGTGCTGGCAAGGAATACCAGGTTCCCATGAGTGCGTGGTGGGTTAATGCAGAGATTGTGGAAAGGGTTCTGGATTTTCCAATGCCTGAACCCATCTTTTATGAGCACATAATGATTGATGGCAAGAAAATGTCTGCCAGTCTGGGTAACGTTGTTTATCCAAAGGACTGGCTGGAGTGTGCACCGCCCGAGCTTCTTAGGTTTTTCTACAACAAGAAACTAATGAAGACCAGAAGCTTTTCCTGGAAGGACCTTCCCAAATTATATGATGATTATGATGAGCATGCCCGGATATACACTGGAAAGAAGGTGGTGGAAAATAAGAAAGAAGAAGAGCACATGAAAAGGCTGTTCGAGATATCCCAGATATCAAAACCCCGGATTCCAACATTATCATTCACTCATGCTGTTATGTTATCCCAGGTTCCTAGGGGCAAAGAGATTGAAGAAAAATCATCCAGGGCGAGGATGACCTGTGCAGCCAAGTGGGTTGAAAAGCACTCGCCTGAAAATGCTATAAAACTTCAGGACAGCATACCAGATAAGATATACAGGAAGATGAATAAAAAACAAAAAAAGGCATTGGAAAAATTTAGGGATGGCATCAAGAAGGTGAAAACGGAAGATGATGTAAAGAATCTTTGTTTTGATATTTCCAAAGATATGGGATTAAAACCCCAGGAATTCTTTAAGGCCGTATATCTCGCCCTTCTGGGCAAGGAGAGGGGACCAAGGCTTGCTCCTTTTGTTCTGGCTGTTGGAAAGAAAAAAATAGCTGGGGTTTTAGAAAAAATATAATGGGCCCGAAGGGATTTTCGAATTCCCCGACTGCTTTTCTAAAGTGTTTTTTGGGTGATCCTAGACCTTTCATAAGATGATGACTTAAGATAATTGATCCAAGTCGTCCATCTGTTTTTGAAAGGGCTCGGGATTCGAACCCTCGACCTACGGCTTGCTTCTCTCACAGACCCAGAGGTCTCGAATCTTCTATAGAATAGAAGACCGCCGCTCTATCCAGCTGAGCTACGGGCCCTTAAAGCATATTCCACTTGCATGGATACGTGTTATTTAAGTAGTGTTTGTTTTTAAATATATATGTGGTATGATGGAGAAAATGTACTTGTCTAATTTCCCTGGCGTTTCTCCTGATTTATTGAAACCGGGATCTGAAAGGCGATTGAAAGATTTTGACTTCAAAAGAGTTGTCTTTTATCCATATGGAAGAAACGCTGCTTATGAAATAGGCAGATTATTAAAATTGTCGTCAAAGGATGAGGTCCTGTTGCCTGGCTTTCTGTGCAACACTGTTTCAAGGCCTTTCAGCCTTTTCACAAAAAAGGTAAGGTTTTTTGGTGTGAAAAAAAACCTTTCTATAGATTTCAAGGATTTGGAAACGAAAATCAGCAGCAGAACAAAGGCTCTTGTGGTTATACATTATTTTGGATTTCCGCAGAATATGGAAAGAATCAGACGAATATGCAAGAAGCACGGGATTTATCTGATTGAGGATTGTGCACAGTCCCTTTTTAGCAGGTACAGGGGAAAGCTGCTTGGATCTTTTGGAGATATGGCCTTTTTCAGTTTAAGGAAGACTTTGCCCTTACCAGAGGGTGCCGCTCTTGTGATTAATAACACGGAATTTCCTCTGCCCGAAAACACAAAAAGACCGAACAAAAAACAGGCGCTGTTCATAACACAAAAGCTCCTTGAATTTGTTAAAACATGGTATTACCTAAAAATAGGGGTACAAAAACCCTTTGATGCCTGGAAAAAAATGAAGGAGAGAGAAAGAAAAATCTATCATGATCCAAACAGGTTTTATGAAATGTCCAGAATATCAAGAAACATAATGAATAACGTAAACAGCTCTGATGTTTTGAGAAAAAGAAGATATAATTTTAATTATGTTTTGAAGAATCTGGACGACAAGGTAAGACCTATTTTTAATAAACTTCCTGCCGGGGTCTGTCCGCTTGGTTTCCCTGTTCTGGCTGAGAAAAGAGATGCGTTAAGAAAGGATCTGCTGAGAAATGGCATAGAAACGCTGATACACTGGAACAAGCTGATTCCTCGTGATGTTAAAAGGTTATACAAGGATATTGGCTATATTGCCGGGCATACAATTACACTCCCTATTCATCAGGATCTGAAAAAAAAGCACATGGAATATCTTGTTGAAAAGATAAACCAATTAATATAAAACATACTCACCATAATCTAATAACCCTTTGTGGATATATTATTAATAAGATATTATGAAATTCAAGATATCTGCTGTAACCAAGAATGTTAAGATTCCTGATAGAATTGAGCTTATAGAAGAAGCAGAATGCGAGAAGGGTGATGTTGTTCTTGTAAAGGTTAAATCCAAAGAATCCTTCATAAAATACATACGCAGTCCAGAGGCCGAAAAGCTGTATATAAAAAAGGGTGATGTGTTCCTTTCTGCTCTTAGCGACAGGTACGCAACCAGGGTTCTGGAGGGAAAGGTTCCTGAACGCCTGAAAAAAGGTGATACTATAAACCTCCTTGAACAGGGGGGAACAAGTGGTGCTGTTATATCAGCCAGAGCAGACTTTATTCCCCTAGAACTTGAATTCCTTGGTTTTCTCTCAGAAAGGGGCAGGAAAGTCAATATCAAGGATTTTGCTATTGATGTGCTTGAAATAAAAAAAGAGCCAAAGCTTGTAATTTCTGTGGGTGCAAATATGGAGTCAGGAAAGACCACGACAACAGCAGGGCTTGTGGAAGGTCTGGTCAAAGCAGGCTATTCTGCATGCGGGGGGAAGATAACAGGGATAGGAAATGTGAATGACATCATGTCTTACAAAAAAAAGGGTGCGAAATTGGTTTATGGTATAATAGATGCAGGATTCCCTTCAACAGCAAATCTTTCTATAGATGAGCTTGAGGATGTTTTCATGAGAATATTCAGCAACCTGGCTTCAGCAAACCCGGATTTTATTGTGCTAGAAATAGCAGATGGTATTCTGCAGAGAGAAACATCCATGCTTCTCAAAAGCAAGGTTGTGAACAGATGCAGACCGGAATTTGTGCTTAGCTGCAATGATGCACTGGGTGCATACGGCGGTAAGATGTATCTAAAAGAGAAATTTGGGGTTGTGCCTGTCATTATATGCGGGCTGGGAACAATAACAGCACTTGGCAGAAAGGAAATAGAAGATATAACAAAAATAAAAGCGTTTGATCCCGTGACACAGAGCAAAGAAATGGCCGAGTATTTACTTAAAAACGTTTAACTTTTCATTATCTATTTCTATCTTGGGGCTCCTGAATACCTGATCAAAATGCACTATCGTCTTGATATCCCCGCCGAACCAGTAGTTAGAGCCTATGCCTGCATGTGCTGTGCCTATCACTTTTTCATCTACCAGCATTGAGCCTATTATCTTTGCGTTCGGGTTTGTACCTATGCCAAACTCTCCCAAACTTCTCACTCTTTCAGGATATTTGGATCTTTCCTCGGCAGAATTCAGACTTATTTCTAATAGTTCTGCCTCTATTCCGCCCCTTATATCTGTAATCTTTCCTTTTTCTATGGTTAGTGTTATGGGTTTTTTTATCAACAATGTGCCTTCCTGGTTTCTGGAACTTGCATCTATAACCAGTTTTCCGTTTGATTTTCCTCTTACCGGAGGGATGTAAACCTCACCTGCTGGTATATTTCCACCTGAACCCGGATGGTCATATTTTCCGTCATTGGATATGGATTCGCAATTCCTTATGTTGATATACAGATCTGTGCCTGCATCAGTGGATACGTGAATCTCTTTTCCATGGTCAAGTATATGCTTTATTTTTTGCTGTTTTTCATGCAGTTTGCAGTAATCTATGTTTATTGAATTTAGAACAAAGGGCAATTTATCATTGCTTATTACACCCAGGCCTGTTGCTGAAATAAATTTATGTTTTCTCTCTTTGGCAAACCTTCTGAAGCTTTTTCCTATTTTTTTGATTTCACCCAGTTTATTGGACACTGAAAGGACCACTATATTTCCCTCAGACAGGTTGTCCAGGGCATCCACTATTTTTGGTTCAGCAGGTTCCATGGATATCTTTTCATTCTGCAATATCAGCGCTGCATTTAATTCTAAATCCTTTGCAGCAGAATAGTAACCGCCGGCCAGTATGCTGGCAATAAAATTGCCGTTATGGCCCCAGTCGCTGATAATCAATACCTTTTCATTCTTTGCATTTAAGCAGTTCTTAAATACATTCTTTAGATACACGGATCCTTTTTCAATCTGGGACGATATTCTTTTTTCTTTTACCCAGCTGGCAAATTTTTTCGAATCCATCCAATCTCTCAGGTTAAACTTAAAACCTGCGTTTGTTGTTTCGCAGTCTGCATCTCTTATGCAGAGGCGCTGTATATCTTGCCTCAAGAGACAAGCTCTGAAACCACTTAGTGTAGATTACCAGTGGGTTCAGATTAAATATATTGGTTGAGGAAAGTTAAAAATAGATTGATTTACTTTGTTTTTTTCTCAATCTTTTCAATTGGATTATTTATAAAAACAGAATTAGGTATTGTTATACTTTTGGCGCCATTTTTTAAAGTAACAGAAAGCGGCTCTATCTTTTCAACCACACCTGAATATTTACCGACTTTTATATGCTCCCCTGGTTTCAGTTTTTTGTTTAAATAAACAGCTGCTGTGAAGTTTGGGAATATATCCTTTATGCCTATTACAAAAACTATCATAAAGGTGGAAAGTATTATGGCAAACATTATCATCAGAGAGGCTGTGTCAATGCCTATGAGGGACAGGGCCATTATAACTATAACAAAGGCAAATGAATACCTTGCAAGACCGCCTGCCAGAGAGGCCAGGACCTCTTCTTTTAGAAATCTTCTTCCAGCCTCCTCGAACACCTTACCAAAGAAATCAGCAATCATGAAGCCTATAACAATTATCAGCACAGCTCCTATAAATCTTGGCATAAATATTGCTATCTGCGTAAAAATATCCGCAACCCCAGGAAGGCCTATTGTCTGGATTATAAGGGCAAAAAATAACAAATATATCAGCCACTTCACCATGTCCCCAATCAGCTCAACAACAGTTCCCCTGTAACCGGTTACCTTCAGTATTCCCTCTGCCCATGTTTTTGAGGTTATCTTCTTCAAACCAATAACAGACATGAATTTCGTTACGATAAACTTGCTTATCTTTCCAACAATATAAGCGGCAATGAGCAGGATTACTACCTCTAGTATCAGCTGAAGATTGGGCAGGATATAATCTGGTACAAGGCTGTTAAAAAAGTTGACTATCCATGCTCCTATGGACTGGAAAAATGCATTTATATCCATATGACTCAGTTAATTTAATCTCTTATTATATTTATAAACTTTCCTTAAAATAAGCATATCAGCACAGTATGCGGTGCATTGCTGGATAAATCAGTGGTTGTTGGCCAGCAACATCCGTTTATTGATTCAAACCAGTATTGAGTTGTTGAGAATCGGCTCTTAGAGCATCTGCTTGGCCTTTAAGACATCCTTTACTACGCTTTTTGCATCCTCAAAGAATTTCATTAAAAGAGGTTTCTCCTTGTAATTCTTGTAATTCTCATATATGGATTGTATGATCTTTTGGGGCAGGTTTACACCTGCTGCCTTGCTTGCTTCTGTCAGGCCGGGATTCAAATCAATGTTCACAACCTTTGGTTCTCCATTAAGGCTGATATCGACCCTTGCTATCTGCGCATCTATAGATTTAACTGCATCCATGGCCAGCTGCTGTGTTTCTATGTTTATCTTTTGGGTCTTTAATTCCCCCTTTGCAAAAACAACGTCCTTTTCCTTTGTTTTTTTCTTAACCGATGCTATAATATCTGGTTCAGCAACAAAAACAGAAACCATGCTGTTGACAAGGTCTTCCAGAAGTATTGGCTGCTTTAGGCTTGCAAGTGCATCTATTATGCTCTTGGCCTCTGTCTTGTTTTTCACAATAACACCTGTTTTCTTTTCCGGTGTTCTTATAACTATAGGGAATTTTACCTCTTCTATAATCCTGGATGCTGCCTTCTGGCTCCTTGCTGAATGAAGATTTATTGTTGATATTCCTCTTTTTCTTAAAACGGTTAGAAGGAAGAATCTTTCATCCGCCAGTAGGAAGGATATGGGTTTTATTGGCATGTAGGTATCCTCAGGAAAAAGTGAAAGGAGCTGATAGGCAAATGAACAGTATATCCTGGGAATTCTTGGAAAAATAGCCCTGAATTTGAGCAGGTCAGTGGATCTGTAGTTTATTGAAAAGCTTTTCTCCAGACCAATACCAATACCATCTATTGTCACAAAGAAAACAGAGTCAAATCTCTTTTTGGCCTCTTCTAATAGATTTATATTGGACTGGCTTTTTTCCTGACCTATTATGCAAAGCGCATTTCCATTATTGTTGGCCATTCTTTCACATAAACTCTAAAGAGTCTTTATTTAAAAAGGTAACGGTTTGGGGGAATTTAGTGGCAGTAAAACAGTGGGATGATTCCCATGTCCGGAAAATAAGCAACATGAATTGCATAGATTACAAGGCCTGTTAATAAAGGTATGAGCAGGTTATCATCCAGCGTTCCTTTCCTAGAGAACTTTTTCAGGGGTGAAATCTCTGGTATAAGCTCTATTAAAGCACCAGCACCAGCACCTATTAAAGCAAGAGAGGGGCTGATAAAGACAAGGGATATAAAGAAGGAGCCTGTGAAAAAGGCCAGAGAGCCTTCCATGGTTTTCTTGCCTATTATCTTATGTTTGCCATATTTTTTTCCTACAAGGGTGGATAACGCATCCCCCACAGTAAGCACAGCGCACGCTGCTGAGGCAATGGTTAGGGGAAAGATCAGGAATGTTAAGCCGCATGAGAAATAAAACCAGAACGCTCCGATGAATGGCCTTGAAATACCGTTCCTTTCCATGCCAAGCGCAATGTTCCTTAGCCTTGTTTCAAACCTGTGTATAAAATTCTTAAGCATCTTTTCCTCTCTTTTCACAAACCAGGAATAGACAAGGAAGGAAACAGCTATCATTATGAAATAAAGGGATGTTAAAATGCTTCCTGTAAACCGGGCCAGGAACACAAAGGCAATGCCTGAAAGGTGCATAAGCTGTCTGGAAATTTCTGTTTTCATGTATAATTTTATAAAGGAGAAGGGACATAAATTAATTAGGAGGTAATATGAGGAAAGGAATATCACCCATAATAGCAATTATTATTGTGCTTCTTATTACAGTGGCAATCGGCGGAGCAGCATTCATATACCTGTGGTCATACTGGACTAGCATAACAGAGAACGTGGAGGTCAAGGGTATTTACTGCAGCATTGATCCGAAAGTAGACTGCGGTGATGATTGTGCCGATCCTGGACGGGGATACACGCTGATAGCTTATCCAGGGATAGTAGACATTTACATCAGGAATATAGGGGACCATAAAGTCAACATCAGCAATCTTGTGCAAAGGATTTCACCTGCAGAAAAAGAAGCTGTTTTTTCATTCCCTGACGGTGATGTGATTGATCCAGGTGCACAGGGCAGGATCAGGGATTTAAACTGCACTGTTTCGAACAACACAAAAGAATCATACACAGTTTCAGGTGATGATGGTGATGATGAATATGATTTATATTGGTACGTTGGCAGGGGAGCTAGATGCAAATACAGGATTGTAGTCCCGGCAGGCACAATAGAAAGAGAGATCGAGTGCAAGGAATAAACCATTAATTTATTATTTATTTGATTTTTGTTTAGTTTTTATATTGTTTATATTAGCATCCATGTTAAGCAACTGGGTGTGAACGGGGTGGGTGCAACGTGACAAGTTTCTGAAGGGCCCGGGGAGTTCAGGCAGCGAGCAGGATTTTTATATTATTGAACTATTGGGTATTCTCATGTTTTCTTTGCAACGCATTCAATTGAATAACTGGCAACTGCCTGATTCCTTGCACCGGTTCTGCAAGTGTTCATCAAAACAATTATAATCCGCCGCTCTCTCGTGGAGAAGGGGCTTTGTTTATTTTTATGTGGGAAGCAGGCCCGCCTTTGATAAGAAGAGGAATACGGCCAGGGCCGAGAACAGCATGATCAGGGAGTGTTTTGTTCCTGCTGTTACAGAGTTCTCCCCCAGCTGGCCTGCTATCAGGCCCGTGAATAGGCCCTGTATGATCACAACGCAGAAGAACAGTGCCGTATAGTAACATGTAACTCCGCATTCAACATCAAGAAAAAGACATATGCTGGTAAATAAACCGCATGGGAATATGAATGCATCTTCGTCGCACGGGCATGGGTTCACAAACTTAAATCCAAACCCTGCGGTGCTTCCGCCTATGCTTGCTGTTATATCTTCTGTTGGTTGGGATTGTATCATGGGAACCATAACAAAAATAATCATTATGGCTATTCCGACAAACATAAAAAACACCCCATACATGATCATAACATGCTGCTTTACCAGCGAGTTTCTTTCAGCCTCTGCCTCTTTTATCATCATTATATCGTCTGCTATAGAACTGAGCGTTGCTGCCACATCTCCACCGGCCTTATAGGATTCTCTCATTATGTTCAGGGCCTCTGTTATTAGTGCTGACTTTTTTAGGTTCTCACCAAAAATCTCCAGTGCCCTAAGAAAGGGTGTTCCCCATGTTATTCGGTTGTTCATTGATTCTATTTCTGGTGTTAATTTTCCGTATTTTGTTTTTGTTGATATTTTTATTGCTTCAGTAAAGGACATCCCAGAACGTATAGAATCAGACAAATCTCTTACAAAATTAGGGAATTGCGACTCTATGCTTTTTATGCGGGCGAATTCCGAATACTTGTACATAAAGAAGGGTGTTATGGCAACAATACATGCAATAATAACAGTGTTACCTATAATAGCAGTGTCCATTGTTATTATGCCAAGAATCACTACAGCAACACCTATGATTACTGAGGTTAAAATTACTTTCTGTTTTTTGTTGAATTTTAGTTCGAGCTTCATATAGTCTCCTTATTCTGTTGGGGATATGCCCTTTAGTAAAAATATAAATCCTCCTGAGATAACTGGTATGAAAAAGAATACAAGGAATGTCTGCAAAAACATCACATCAGTGCCGGCACCGGTAAGAGGGGCTATTATGGCTATTAAAACTATAAAGAACAGGCTGCCCACTATTATCAGTGTTACATATATCTCTGTATAGAGGGTTATCTGTTTTGCATAATCATTCAGTGCTCTTCTGTAATGTGTCATATATGTTCTTGCCTTTCCTCTCAAGTACGATTCCATGTTGCCGCCTGTTGTTATAACAGACACCATTCCCCAAAGCAGATCGGAAAATGTTTCTGATGGCGTTCTTGACGCGGTTTTCTGGAGTACAGCTGTGAGATCCATTCCAATGCCCTTTACGTTTGTATATATCTTTTTGGCTTCCTTGCCCAGAGTGCCTCCTCTCAGAGAAAGCATCTTGAAAACCTCAATCGGGTTTATTCCTGAGGATGCTGATGTTGCCATGTATGAGACGGCAAAGGGCAGGGACTTGTCTATATTTTTTTTAATGCTCTTTGCCTGCAAAGAAGGATAGTAGTAACCTATAATAAAGGTCATTGCTGTCGCACCAAAGGATATCAATATGGACAGTGTATAAGCAAAAACAGTCTCTTTTATCAACAGGGACAGAAAAACAGACAAAGTGACTAACGAAGCGGCAAAAACTATAAATGCGTAAAGTATCAGATCGCACATATATTCATCAACCCGTGCAGACATCTGTGCTCTTCTTAATTCTTGCTTTAGACCATCGAAATAGTCTATGTAAGGCCTGATTAACTTACCAAACAATCTAACTGATATCTTTTCAGACATATTAATCATTTTGGCGCTACACACCTTCTTCGGCAGTGCCCTCTGTTATTAGCTCTATTATCCTGTCTGGGTTGGTGTAATATGTACTAACAACCTTTGCAAATTCTTTATAATCGAATATCTCCTGCTCCAGCATCCATTCCAGTATCCTTTTTCTTCTTGCCAGCTCTTGTTGAATGCTTGTTTCTGATATTCCCAGCCTTTCGCTGATTTTTTTCAAAACAACGGATTTCTCTGAAATATCAAATTTATCCCCGATTGGCACCCATTTAAAGACATTTTTTGTTTTTGGTCTGTCTTTTTCAAGGCCAACAACCTCTAATATGTTATTTGCCCTTCTCACATAGCTTTCCTTTATTTTAGACAAAACCAGAAAAACTATTATGTCTATGTTCTCGATTAATGAAGGTGGCAAAGATATGGGAGGTGTTATTAGTCTGTCTATAAGCTGTGGGAGGGATGCTGCATGGATTGTTGCCAGAGAAGGGTGTCCGGTAGCCATCTGCTGGAATAACACAAAGGCTTCCTTGCCCCTGACTTCACCAAGAACTATATAGTCTGGTCTTTGCCTTAAAGATGATTTAAGTAAATCAAATAATGTAACCTCACCCAAGGTGCCTTTAAGTGAGAGCGGTGTCCTTGCTACTTCAGGGATCCAGTGCGGGTGCGGCAACACAAGTTCTGCAGTATCCTCTATGCTTACTATCTTCATGGTTGGTCTTATGAACAATGAAAGTGCGTTCAGCAATGATGTCTTTCCTGTTGCTGTTCCTCCAGAGATCAACACAGACTTTCTGTTTTCTATAGCAAGCCAAAGGTATGCAAGCTGCGTAGAATTCAGGGTGTTGTATCTTAGCATGTGTGTTGGTGTTAGCGGTTTTTCAGTGAATCTCCTTATAGTGAAATTAGAACCCTTTCTTGCTATATCCGTACCCAGGGTGGCCTGCACTCTGGAACCATCTGGCAGGGAAGCGTCCAGCAGGGGCTTGGTGATAGATATTGTTTTGTTGCATTTCTGGGCGATCTTTATAACGAATGTATTAAGTTCATCTTTGTCCTCAAAGATAACATTGGTTTTTAAGGAACCCAGTCTTGGATCCCTGTGGTATACATAAATGTTAATTCCAACGCCATCACAGGATATATCCTCTATGTTTGCATCGTTCATCAATGCGTCTATTTTTCCCAAACCAATAGTGTCCCTCTCTATGTAGTATACCAATGCTGTTTTTCTGTTTTCATTCAAAACAAGGTCTGGCATTTCAGAAAGGGATTTTAAAATCTCATTCCTGAGGAGCTCCTTTGCCTTGACTGTGCCAAGTTTTGTTAAATCTATATCCAGTCTTTCTTCCAGATCCTCTTTGACTTTTTTTATTATCTTTTCATCCTCTTTTGTTATTTGTGGTTCTATCACTCTGTATATAAGCTCTCCTTTGGTCTTGTCCCATTTTATGTTTGCATAAGCATAGATAAACTCCCCTTTTTTTGGGAAGCGTGGTATAAGATGATAGTATACATTCAGAGTCTCCAAAAACTTCTTTTCCTCTTCTGTTCTTGATGGTTTTGTTAGAGGACCGTATTTGTCTGGGATTTCCAATCCCTCTATCTCCTTTTTCTTTTTTTCTTTCTTTTTTTCATGCGGAAAGGGATAAGGCAATGGATACGGGTATATGCCCTGCATGCCGGGGGCTACGGCCACTGTTACTCCTGCTTTTTTGGCTTTCTCCATCGCTTCCTTTTGCTTTTTCAGAATATAGCCTGCCCTTAGTCTCTGAACTATGCTTTGTGGTGTTACTCTTCTGTCATCGCTTGTTGGTTTTATTTTGGGAATTATCAACTTCATCCTAAGACCCTGCCAATCTCTCTTGATTAGACTTCTTTTTCTTTTGCCTGATAGGTTTTCTTGATTAAACTTCTTTTCTAAAGAAGTTTATGTTAATATAATTTTGTTTTCTTTTTTATAAATTATAAATCCGCCTTCAGTGCTTATAATCCTTTTGCCGCCCAATTCAAAGGATTTATTCAGATTATAAAGGCTCGAGAACTTTGATTTTTTTCTGGTTGTTATGTTTAAACCATTGCTGTCCAGTCTTATTATATAGGCCTCATTTTCTATCGTTCTGGGTATTTTCAGGCTGATGGTGATGTTTACATTTTCTCCGTTTTCAGCAACTTTTATTATGTTGGATGCTATCCACTCCTTGAGTTCATCCAGTTTATCATCCAGACCCACAGATCTGTAGTGGTTCTGGTAGATAGTGAAAATGGCCAGACATATGATAAAGAGGATAATACCTACTGCGAATAACATCACCTGTTCAAAAATCAGCGACTGTGCTTTCATATATTATTATTAAAGATCTTCAGTTATTAATCTGATGCTGTCTATGCGTCGGTGATAGAGAGGTGTGTTAATACAAGGTCCCCTGTGTTTTTTGCATCGTTTGGCCTCTCTTCTTTTTTGTTCCAGGATATGCTTAACTTGTTCTTTGCAGAGAATACATCCCCCCCTTCATTAAACACTATTCTGTATCCTCTTCTCGGTGCTGTCTGCGTATCAATCTCCCTGTAATGAAGCTTTATTCTCATTCTGTACACACCGTGTGTTAGTTTTTTTTGCGTTAGTGTTACCAAACTAGGAGATGCATCAGGATATGCCCCGACACTGGATCCCACATCAAAATTTGTTGCGCCAAGATAAATAGTGGAATCCTCAAACAGCGTGGGTTGTTTAACAATAAATTCCATAATAATGCTGTTTTTGCTGGTGTTGTATGGGTCAGCCGGATCGTATGGGATTACAAGAACACGCTTGCCTGGTATATCCATGGTTTCCTTGCCAGATCCTCTGTTTGCAATACTGGTTATTTTTTTATCCAGCTGCTCTATAAAGGATTCTGTGCTGGAAATCTCTGTTATTGTTGTTCTCTTATCTATTAATGGTATACCCCAGACATAGGCAGCTCCAACCAAGGCTATCACTATACCAGCTATCAAAATTATAGTAACAGCCTGGGACTGAACCTTAAACATGTAATCATCCGAACTCTGTTAATATATTGTTCTTTATTTAATAAAAAGCATTTAGCAA
>CAYNRQ010000015.1:0-2143 GCA_964399875.1 uncultured archaeon | reverse complement strand
TCAAAATCCTCGTCCACTAATGTGTGTTGGTATGCTGTATTGGTCACAAAAATTGATATTTTGCCCCCAGTGCAGAAAGCGCCGTTTGTGGGTATAATAAATGTTTTAGTAATAATATTTCTAATATAATTGTTAAGGAATGCCCAAGCCATTCCTACTAACGCTATTGTTATCAAAAGAAGCACTATTACAGCAACAATAGGTGTTATCCCCTTTCTGTCCATTTTATCACTCAGTGCTCAGGCTTCTGTACTCTCTTTTGTAAGATGGTGCTGGTGGGGCTGCGGGAGACTGTAAATATAATCTCTTAAGCCTTTTATCTATCACACCAAGGCTTGTTAGTGAGGCTTGAGCCAGTTCATTGTTTTTCTTCCCTATATCTACCATTTCACTCATTTTGTTTACCAGCGGGTCCATAACGTCTTTTGAGATTTGTGACACTGTCTCTTCTGTGGCTGATGCCTTGAGCAGCTCCATAAACTCATTGAGATTTGAGATTAGCTCGTCTATTTTTCCAGGGATCTTTGAAACCTCATTTCTTAATTCTGCATCAGATTTTATAATATCATCGATAACCCGTTGATTTGATTTTATCAGCTCTATTATCTGCTCTATAAGTCTTTGTATCTCAGAAGAAGAACTTGATGATTCTATCCTGGCTAAACGCTTTTCAAGCCTTCTAATGGGTGATGTTGGGATTACCTCATACTCTTCGTCATCCATATTATAATTATTGTTGTTCCCGTATATAAATATATATCCAGCTTGCAGTTTTTCTAAAAAAGGCTTAAATGCGTTCATTTGCTATTCAGCGTTCAATTTTTGTGTTCTCTGAATCTTTCAAAAAACCCCTTTCCTGTTTCTGTCTTTTTGCCCAGGGTTTTTGCATATTCTTCCATTAGCTTCTTCTGCTTTCTGCTCAGCCTTTCTGGAATTTCAACAACCACCTTTACAAGCTGGTCACCCCTTCCCCTGCCATGCAGCTCAGGCATGCCCTGACCGCGCAGTCTGAAAACAGTGTGGCTTTGCGTTCCCTGTGGTATCCTTATCTTTGCTTTTCCCTTGAGTGTAGGAACTTCAATCTCGCCTCCAAGAACGGCAATGGGAAGGCTGATGGATGCTTTGCAGAAAATATCCATGCCATGCCTTTCAAAAACAGGGTGTTCCTTCAGGCTTATCACAACATAAAGGTCTCCTGGAGGTGCCCCTCTGGATCCTGCCTCTCCCTGGCCCGCAAGTCTAAGGTATTGCCCGTCATCCACTCCTGCAGGAATTTTTACCTTGACTTTTCTTGTTTTTTTCTCCTTTCCTGTTCCTTCGCATTTTTTGCACGGACTGTCTATTACAGTTCCTTCACCCCTGCATCTGTCGCATGGCGCTATATTAATGGTCTGCATAAAGGCTGTTCTTTTTACCATGCGGATTTCTCCTGTGCCCCTGCATTTCGGGCATTCCCTTGGTGAAGTTCCTGGCTTTGCACCGCTACCGCCGCAGACCGAACATTGCTCGAATCTTGGCACATCTATCTCTGTCTCAATGCCATGGAACGCCTCCTCCAGGGTTATTTCTAAATCATATTTAAGGTCAGCACCCTGTTCGGGTCTTTGGGAACGCCTTTCCCTTTCTCCAAATCCGGAGAACACATCGAATATGTCGCCAAAACCAAAATTCCTGAAAAGTTCATCAAAACTCGGGAATCCATGGGTTCCGGGCCTGAAACCAGTGCCTTCAAGGCCCGCCTGACCAAACTGGTCATAAGCCGCCCTTTTCTCCGGGTCTTTGAGGACTTCAAATGCCTCGTTTATCTCCTTAAATCTCTCCTCTGCTTCCCTGTTTCCCGGGTTTACATCAGGATGCCACTTTCTTGCCAAGTGCCTGAATGCGCGCTTTATCTCCTCTTCTGAGGCATCCCTGCTCACCCCAAGTATTTTGTAATAGTCTTTTTCCGGCATGCTAAACCTCTATCATATTATAAATATTCTTGAGGCAATATTCATTTAAAAATTAATATCTTATTTCCCGAGGGAATGAAACATAAGTATACTGGAAACGTGGCAGGCTTGTTCAGCTCCTTTTGCAGAACAAAGTTCGAAGCCGAAAGAGTGAGGAGTTGCAAGGTGGTCTCAAACGGTTAATTGATTAG
>CAYNRQ010000014.1:0-20668 GCA_964399875.1 uncultured archaeon | reverse complement strand
TGTGACTGGTGGTAAGGAGCTAATCAATTAACCGTTTGAGATAATAATCCGCTGGTTATTCACTGTTATTTCTTTTTTTCTATATCCCTGAGCTTTTCTTTGTTTCTTTTTATTAACTCTTTATACGTCTTTTCAGTTATCACTCCCTCTTTTCTCTCCCTGTTTAGAAGTTCTATAACCTTTAATATCTTATCCCTCTCTGCCTGCAGTTCAGGTTTCCTCATTACATGCTCTCTTCTTATTAATTTTGCTATATCCCTCATCCTCATGAGGTGTTCTTTAAGCTCCAATCTTGTATAGATCTTTCTCTTCCAGAAAAAGAACAATGTAAATGCTGATACAATTAAAACCGCTACCATAATTATTATTTGCCAGAGCGGCAAACCCTCCTCCCTTATTACTACAATATAGGGTTCTATAGCAGCAAGCTCATTTTTTGCTCTCTCTATAAGGTCCCATGCTGCCTCTGTGTTTTCTAAGGCGAGCGTGTATGATTCATTTTTTAGATTGGCCTCTGCTTGTTCTATGTGGGTTCTTATGGATTCCAAAATAGATAAAACCCTTGTTACATTCTTTCCGTATCTCTCTGCTAAGGCGGTCTCCTTTTCAAGAGCATCATATTCATCTTCTAGTTTTTTTATCTCATTTTTTATTAGTTCATACTGGGATTTGAATATTGTGAGGTTTATTTTTTTTGTGTCCCCCGCATCCTCAGCGGATGAAACTATTAGTTCTGGCGTGTATCCGATTGTCGGGGCGTTAAGAGGTATTTTAAATGTTAACTTAAATATAGTGGTATTCCCTACTGAAAGATTTTCTATAATGTTTGGCTCTATCTCAAACCAAGGCGATGGTATGCCTATTAGTATCAAGCTGACGTTTGTTAATGCGCCTTCTCCTGTGTTGTTTACTTTAACTGTATAGAAAAGCTCCCACCCCCTGACAATATTAACATCATGTGGATATTCTGATATTAACAGTGAATATGCAGGTGGGATCTCTGTTGGTGGGGCTGGGGGTGGACCGGGTGCTGGTGGCGTTACAGGAGGACGTTGCACCACCTCAAATGTCGCACTGGATGTGATAGGTGATTGTATGAGATCATATGTTACCTTTACATTAATCACATGCGTGCCAAGGGACTGCGAGGCGTATATATAAGCGCTCTTGATAAGTGTTTTGTTCTCGAACGAATCAACGTATACTGTGAAGTTTTTGTAGTACCATGTTCTATTGTCAGCAGATGCAACCCAGTACTCCACATCAACATCCTGCCCTACCTCGCCCATGTTCTTAATCAGTATCTCAAAATCAAAAAAATCTTGCAAATAAACCTCGTCTTCCAGCGGTGTTACCTCAACATCATAAGGCCCGCCAGCAGATACTTTAAAGGCCTTCACCCTCATTGTTTTCATACTGCCTTTACTGACATTCACAACCCCGAAATATACCCCGGTCGCTGTACCGACACCCATTGCATGGGAATATGTATACCAGCCAGTGGTCCTTCTTTGTGAGGTGTTTGTAGCATTGAACCTTACTGTTAAATATATGTTATTGGCTGGGTCATAAACAGTAAGATTTATAGAGTCTGGATCCACAGGCATGCCACTGGCATCATAAACCATAACACTAAAATTCATTATGCTGTTGGGATACCAGACAACATCTGTTTCCAGGTCTGCAAACAGCCCCTCAAAACCCGATGAATATAAGACCTCAAATGAAGTATTTTTTGTTTCATTAATAACATGGTTTACTGTGGTGTCATTGTATGAACAGAATGCTGAGAGGTTGTATACGCCCAGTGTTGCGTCAGAGGTTATGGTAAATATAGGGAGCGGAAAAATAGATCCACTCTGGTCTGTCTGAAAGGTGCTGTTGTATATAACCAAAGCATTCGGATTCCATATAGTGAACGTAACATTTGCATTCTGTAAAGGAATGCTGTTATTGTCCCTTGCCACAAAGTTGACAAAACCCTCCCTGCCCTGATAATATGTGCTGGCGCCTGTTGACAGATCTGTCTCCATTTTTGCATGAACATAGAATTCAGAGGTGTCTGTTGAATTCACCCCTGTATTATCCTGGGTGAAAACAACAACAGAGTATTTCCCTCTTCTGCTGGTGTTTCCACTATCACTGGTTATTGTTGTTGAATTCGGATATGTAAGATACCACGTAGAAAGATTGCCTGATGTGTATGTATTATTCATTGCAAAAGAATCCACTGTTCCATTGGGTCTTGTTATATTTATCAGTGTTTTATTTATGCCTGTTGTTGATCTGTCCGTCACATTGACAAATATCTCTGTCCTGTTTCTCTGCGGTATATATTGCGGGGTGATATTGATCGATATTAATGGTTCAACATAAGGTATCAGTTCTATAAGAATTGTGATATTTTGGGGCTTGGCATCTGACTCATTTGCAGTTACAGTATATGTAGTGTTGTAGAATGTTTTTGTTACACCAGTTACATTATAAAGAACATAAAATATCTCATACTCTCCTTTTTGCAGGGTGAAATTGGTGATATTTGTCCAGGTATAGTTAACCATGCTATCGTTTGATGTTATTGGCGTGATTGAGAAGTTTATCCATGTATTACCTGTGTTATTTACCAAGACTTCACATGCTGTCCCCTCTTCAGGGCTTTCAGATCTCTGGCAAGAAGTAGGGGTCATATACCATGATCTGTTATCTGTCACATTCAGGCTCAGATTAAGCAGTGTAAAACCGTTGTTGGCAGAGTTTATATTGACTGTCCCGTTGTAAATGCCTGGGGAATATCCTGCAGGAACTGTTGCATTGATCTGCACTGACTGGTTCAGTGACTGTGTAAGGTTTGATATGTTAACAGGGGTGAAATTGATGGTGAAAGCGTCCAGGCCGGAGACATTGAATGTTACATTCAGAAGCTCATCATTGCCTATTGAGTATACAGTGAAATTGCCCAAAAACTGTTCCATACCATCACTGACATTTCCAGATATGTTGTCAGGCGTGGAATTGATTACAGGGTTGGATTCTACTGTCACATTGAATTCTGTTCTGTTGGTATATACAGATGTGTTTGGATTCTCCCACTGGACTGTTACATTGATGGTGTAGTTTCCTGGTGATGTTGCATTGGGTATTGTGACATTGAATGTTGTTGTGCAGTTGTTGTTTGGCGTTATGTTACCGCATTCATGGATTGGTGGTGCGGAATTCCACCCTGACGGAAGCTCGAGCGACAGGTTGGCGTATCTTGCTGTTGCGTTCCCTGTATTTGAGGCCTTGGCTGTTATATTGAATGACTCATTGACTGCCAGGGTGATGTTTGATGAGGTGTAGGTTTTTGTGGTTGTGTTTATTCCAACAGGGGTTATTTCAGGCACTGTAATGCTAAGATTCAGAACATGGAACCCGTTGTTGGCAGAGCTTATATTGACTGTCCCGTTGTAAATGCCTGGGGAATATCCTGCAGGAACTGTTGCATTGATCTGCACTGACTGGTTCAGTGACTGTGTAAGGTTTGATATGTTAACAGGGGTGAAATTGATGGTGAAAGCGTCCAGGCCGGAGACATTGAATGTTACATTCAGAAGCTCATCATTGCCTATTGAGTATACAGTGAAATTGCCCAAAAACTGTTCCATACCATCACTGACATTTCCAGATATGTTGTCAGGCGTGGAATTGATTACAGGGTTGGATTCTACTGTCACATTGAATTCTGTTCTGTTGGTATATACAGATGTGTTTGGATTCTCCCACTGGACTGTTACATTGATGGTGTAGTTTCCTGGTGATGTTGCATTGGGTATTGTGACATTGAATGTTGTTGTGCAGTTGTTGTTTGGCGTTATGTTACCGCATTCATGGATTGGTGGTGCGGAATTCCACCCTGACGGAAGCTCGAGCGACAGGTTGGCGTATCTTGCTGTTGCGTTCCCTGTATTTGAGGCCTTGGCTGTTATATTGAATGACTCATTGACTGCCAGGGTGATGTTTGATGAGGTGTAGGTTTTTGTGGTTGTGTTTATTTCCACGTCTGTGGCAGCTGTTTCTGCAGTAAAGTTGTCTCTGTCATAACCAGTGTTATTATTTCTTGTTGTTGTGCAATTAAGTATGTATTCACCCGGTTCGGTTGGTGCTGTGAAATTCAGATAATATATATTCCCGTCATAAGTGAGGTTTTCCATGTCAATATCTGTGGTGTTGTAAGTGCAGTTAATGGTTGCATTGGGTATGTATGTATCATTCCTGTAGTTTTTTACTGTTATTGTAACATTGGCTATTTCATTTGTCATCAATGTCTTTGTTATGACAGTAACATTCACATTATAAATTCTTGTAAGATTAAATGCCACCCAGCTTTGATTCAATAGAAATCCTGCATCAGTATATGCCTTGATTGTTATATTCCATTCACCCGTGGTGTGATTATCAGTAAAGTTAAAGCTGCTGGTAAAAACCCTGTCATCTGCTGTTTCGTCGCCGTGTGTGCCATCATCATAGAGTATTATGGTTTCATCGTCCCCTGAACCTGCTGTGCCCATATCAAGGGTTGCATTAACAGTGTAAACAAGACCATCTGGGTCATAAGTTATATTTGCAGTTATCACAGCTGTCTCATTCCTGTTGTAAATGGTGTAATCTGTCTGTGGTTGAACCATAACGCTCCATGATTCTGGATTGAGCTGTGTGATATTAACAGGATCTGAAAATCTGTCCCTTATATCGTTAAACTCGGTGACAGCGCTTCCGCCTCCGGTAGCAAAATAAATTATTGCTGTTTCTGTTATTGAGCCGTTTTCAGGGATATTGGTTGTGTTTAATTGTATGCCTATTCTACCCAGACCGGATTCATTTAAAGCGAAATAATTTGTTGTTCCTGTTTCATTTATATTTATTATGCCAACAACATCGCCCCCGCTGTCCCTTGCGTAGGCCCATGAAGTTTCTGTTGTATTGCTATCCATTGTCGCAATTGGCAGATTGTATAATCCCCTTCCCAGATCAAGGGGAAGCGCTCCTGCAGAAGTGGAGTTTCTTAAAATAGAGCCATTGTATGCATTGGTCAGGTTCTGCTCAATCTTGAGCCAGCTGCCATAGCTTTGCGGCCCTGCCTTGTAATAAAAATATGTTTTCTTGATTATTGTGCTTTTATTTGTCTTTGCAGTTAAATTTCCAAACTCTATTTCATCACCTTTCTGCGTAACTGTCATTCTGACTGGTCCAATGGTTATGTTGTATTCCCCTGTCAGATCAAAGGTCAGGTTTGTTGTGGAATTTGAATATTGTATGTATTCTACTGTCTTGTTGTTTTCAGGAACCTCTATTATGGGCTGGTCTGCCCCGCTAACATTCTTTGAAACCCTGTACAGGCCTGATGTGTTTTCGCTTCTGTTGGTATCCAAAAAGAACCTGAGTTTGGTTACATTTACATTTATTTCATCCCCGCTTTCTGTGTAATTGATATTTATGGGGTAATTCGGGCTTTGCTTTGCTCCGTTCTCAACTGTGTCAAAATATAAATAGAAGTATCTTTTTGTGTCTGCCCCTGTTGTCCCGTTCATTAAAAATACAACAGTGCCAACTGCGTTTGTAGAGGCATTGTAGTTGTCTGCTTTATCAAATTGGCTTGGAATCTCATGAAGTATGTATCCTGTTGAATTATGTTCTATAACCCTTAAAGAGTTGTTGTCAAAGGTGCCATAATCACTCAATTGGTTTAAGAGCTGGGTAAAATTAACATCCCATTCTACAGGCCAGTCTGTCCTGTCATATGCAGTGCTGTTTATTTCGAGCATTACTCTGTGACGCCAGCTCACATTCCACCATTTTGGTGTGTATTGGGTATGGGCAATATTAGTAAGAATGAACAGGGTTACCACTATGCAAATCAGCACAATCGCTTTGTTTTTCATGGATATCTACATCGATTCCAACATCTTTTTTGTTCTTTCATAAGCTTCCTTGCTTATCAAACCGTTTTTATGGGATTTTTCTAGATCAGCAAGGAGCTTTTCTTTATCAGAATCTTTTTTGCTTTTTTGTATTGTTTTTTCCGCAGGCTCTTTTTTTGGTTCTTGTGGTCTGGGCTTTGCAGGTTTTTCTCCCTCCGGTTGGGGCTCTTCCTTGCGAGGAGACTCCTGCTGGTTGTCTTTCTTCTCTTTTTCTTTTTTGGCGGCTTCTTTCTCCGGGGGATTTTCCTCTTCAGGGGGGTTTTCTTCTTTTGGTTCAGTTTTTGTATCAGCGTCCCTTTTCTCGGTCTCGGGCGTGGCCTCTGGTTTTGCTTCTTCTTTAGCAGCTTCCTCTTTCTTTGAGGTCTCTTTTTCCTCTTCTGCGGGGTTTCCTCCCTCTGATCTGGATTCTGGTTCTGCTTCTTCTGTGGTTTTTTCTCTCCCTGGTCTGGGTTCTTCCACCTTTGGAACCCTTCTTATAATATTCTCAAATTTGTTCCATTCCTCTTTAAGCATCTTCTCTATTGAATCGAGCTTCTTCAGGTTCTCTTTTTTGGCCTTCCTGTATTCCTTATCAGGTATCCTTTTCTTGCTGCTTTCGTATTCCTCTTCAAGGGATTTCAGAAGTGTCTTGATTCCCTCTTTTTCTTCCTGAAGGTTTTTTATTGATTCAGGTATTTTCATCTTGGCTACTGGTATAAGCACATCTATCATTTCCTTAATCTCGTTCATTTTTGTCTGAAGATTAGTTATATCCTCATTTAGTTTCTTCAGATCTTCTTTTTTGACAAAATCCTCGAGTTTTATGCTGATAGCATCAACATTTTTTACAATCTCTTTTGACAGTTCATCCATTGTGTCCTGTTTTGATTTGTAGAGAATAAATTCACTAAGTCTCTTGTTTAGATCCGCATATATCTTCTCTGTTTTGCTTGCCAGTTTGTCTATGGTTTTGGAAGTCCTGTCTATATCAGCCATTTTCTTGCTTATGTCTTTGTTAACATCTGCTATGTTCTCCAATCCTCCTATGCTCTCTAAGAGGTTTCTCACTCTTCCTATAACGGTTGCCATTTCTGCTGTCTTTGCTTCCAGTTTTTCTATCCTCATTTCATCCTGGACGGTTTTCCTGTCCCTTTTGGCAAGTTCTTTTGTGAATTTTTCTGGTTTAATCGAAGAAACTAGGTCGTTAAGAGTTTCCACTTTTGAATTCAGTTCCTTTAGCATGCTTTCTCTCTGGATTCCTGCTGATCTTAGCTCACCTATGGTTTCTGTTAGTTTTTGCATTCTCTCGTCCATTGTTGATGAGCTCTCTTTGATAACATTTATGGTGGCCTTTAGTTTTTCTATCTCCCCTGTCAGCTTTGCGTTTGCTAGTTCTGCCTGCATCTGGGCTTCCACCGGAGCGGCTGGAGCAGGTGATGGTGCCGCAACCTCCTTTGGTTTCTCTTCTGCAGGTTTTTCTTCTTCTGTTTTTGGCTCCTCTGCAGGTTTTGACTCTTCTGGTGGCGGTGCTCCTTCTTCATCAACTATGCCCCACTGGCTGAGTAGTGTTTTTATGGTCTCAAGGTTTTTCTTGTTCTTCTCCTTGGCCTCTTTATAGGCCTCCTCGGATATCTTTGAGTTTCTGTAATCATTCTCCAGAGAAGCCAGGAGCTCATCAATCTGTTTCTTTTGATCTCTTAGCTCGTCTACGCTCATGTTTTCAAAATTTCCGCCACCTTCCTCTTTCTTTTTAGCCATTTAACACCAAATCTCCTATATTAATATATTGTGCTTACCCACCTATCTTTTTTACCCTGTTTTCAACAGATTCTACATAGGTTTCTGCCATATTGAACAGACCTTGCTTCATCTTGTCTTTGGCCATATTCAATTCTAGCTCGATGTCGTATGTATCTTTGCCTGCCTTTTTGAGGGCATCAAGCCTGTTATCTATTTCTGTTATCCTGTCCCTGACTTTCACATATGTATTAAGCTCGTCCTCTGTCAGCCTTCTTGTGTCATGAAGGAGCGGCCTGAAGCTTACAAACCAAGGTTTGCCGTCATTAAATTCAGGGTTTTGAACCAGACCTGTCCCTATTGTAAGCTTTGTTACTCTGGATGCGTAATCACTCCCGAACTTGGTCTTGACCCTGTTTATATCACCACCGTATTTTGTTCTAAGCTGTATCTCTGTAGCTATGTTAGCCCTTATGGCACCCTTGAAGTCTGAAAGCACCTGGGATATAAGGAATATTCCTATTCCCCACTTTCGGAACTCCCTGCATCCTCTTTCCAGTTCTACATATCCTCCTTTTCCGCCATACTTGGGCAGTAGTCTGTGTACTTCATCATAAACCAACAGCAGTTTTAGGTCCGCGGATTCTGGCCATTGTATAGAGAATATGTGCCTGATAGTCTTCCTCACAAATTTGTCTATCTCTGGTGGCTTGAGCCTGCTCATGACAAAAACTGTTATCTCTCCTGGTTCCATGTGCTTTCTCACATCAAGCTCAAAGTCAGGGGTGTCTACTATGAATATGTTGGTCTTGAAAGACCTTGCATCTGTTGGTTTCAAGCCGAATTTCTTATACAAACTAATCATGTGTGTATCCTTGCATGGCTTTATAAATCCTGTCCACTGCGCTGTTGGGTCAAATACTATAATAGGTATTTTCCTCTTTAGCAGTTCCTCTGCAGTAACCATGGCACTCACACTCTTGCCAGAACCTGTACCGCCGGCTGCTATGCTGTGCATCATAAGGTTATGAATGTCAGTATATGCAAATTTGTCTGTTTCTGCTATCTTACCAACACATATGGATCCTGGGCCTTTTTGTGGAAGCTTTTTGAGATTAACAGGGAAGATATATCTTGCCTCCTTTATCTTCTTTAGTTTGTACTGCTTGTAGAACCTTCTTCCAAAGTATGCTCCTGGCACCACACCAAGTAGTATTAGATAGGTAAGCCAGTGGAAGAATATTGATCTCAGTAATAGAAGGATCCAAGGAAGAAGTGTTACATCAAAGGCGTCTGCTGCAGAAGCAAACTTCCTCCCGTTCCAATAGCTCGCATTGACTTCTATTATATACCTTCCTTCAGCAGTATCGTTTGGTATAAGCAAAGATCTTGTATAGGATAAAACATCCTCCACTGCAAGTGTTTCCTGGGATTCCAGAATTAGTGTTTCATTCTCTATCTCTCTAATACCGTAGCTCACTATAATATCCTCTATTCTCTCTGTAGCACCCATGTTCTTTAAGGTGACTCTTGCTTTTAATTCCTCTCCTGGCCTAAGAAGCTTTGTTAATGCCTCAACTATTACGTCAAGCAATGGTTCTTCAGGAATCTCTACCTTTATTGTTATAGGTATTCTGTGCTTTGTATTGTTCCACTCTACCACTATATCTCCTGCGTATATTCCGGGGGCAGTTGCCTCTGGCGCATAAACATCCAGCTTTACCACTTCTGTAGTCTTCTTTCCTATTGTAACGCTTGTTTTATGCAATTTGATCAGGCTGGCCGCTGTTCCCTCAACAGACAAGGCGGCTGTTGCGCTTACATTCTGGTGGTTGGTTATCTCAACTGATTGTGTTTTCTGTTCTCCTGGTGCCAGGACGACATGAAGCATGATTGTTTCTATAGTCAGAGGTACTGGCACTACTGGTGGTGTCGGTGTCACATTCACTGTCACGTTAGGTCCGGCCACGCCGGGTGCTCCTGGTACTCCAATTCCAATTCCGGGTGCTCCTGGCCCTACTGATGGTGGTTCGCAATCCTGAGGGCATATGCTGTATGTTTCTCCGCGGCTTGATTCGCACACAGCATTACCGCACACATACTCTGCCAGAGCATAGGCATATGTGCCATTGAGGTAGTCGCCTGTTATACTTACGCTTATTCTCTGAAGTGTCTTGTTAAGAGTAGATTCTATTCTTGTCCAGTTTGATGCTGCTGCACAATATGTGTGGTTTACCCAGGCATCGCATCTGTATATTCCAAGATTGTCTGCAAACACAGGATACATGGTGGGGTATCCAGAGTAGTTAAAGGACAAGACAGCGTTTGTAAAATTAAGTGTTGTGTTCAGGAAGACTCCTCTTAATGAACCTTTTCCTATGGAACTTGCTTCTATATCACCAAAGGTTATTGGGTTGTATGCATCCTGGAGGAGGGGTGTATTGTTTATATACAGTCTTATTTTCCACACCCATATCTTAAGATTGTAGTCAGATGATGGAACCGTTATGTTGTAATAACCTGTTGCGGGGTTGGAGCTTTGGTTTTCTATGAGCTCTTGTGTCATGTTGGAATAGAATTCGAATATAACAGAAACCGGGGGGTTCTCCCCAGCCTCTGTTAGTTTTTCTAGATCCTTTGCATAACCACTGAACTCTATAAGAGGAAACACCCTGACTGTTGCTGTGTTCTCATTATAATTGCTTGTTTTATCATAGGCATAGGCCTTTAGTGTATAGGTTCCCTCCAAGGTTGGTGTGAATTGCTGCTCATACAGGTTCTTGTTGCCCTGAATCTCTTTAACTGAAAGGGTATAGATTGTGGTGGTTCCATTAGGGTCTGTCACATTCAGGGATGCATTCTTCACTCCTCCTGCATCTGTTACATTTACATACACTGTCAGTGGTGTGTTTATGGCATGGAGCGAGGTCGAATAAATATCAACAACCGGCAGAACAGAATCTGTATACACTATACCATTCATTACTACCTGGCTCAGGGTGATGTTTATATCTTCTCCCGGTACCTTCATTGTTACCGTAACATTAAGGTCATATGCTGTTGATGTCTGCAAATCAGGGGCAGTAAAGTTGAATGTCCATGTTTCATTGGTTGCGGAATAACTTGTGTTTGTGAGGTTTAGATATAGTCTCATTGTTTCATTCTGAAGGCTGAGATTCCATGTTGCATTTTCTGAAACTGAAACATTGTCATATAAAAGCTTCGCTATTGCTGTTAGATTGTCTCCATAAGTTACATTTAATAATGGCAAATCTCCTGTTGGCTGCGTCACATTCAGAAGCGCTGGATACACTGTCAGGTTGAGTTTTGTTGATTGCACAGGTGGTATTCCTGAGGCGTTCTCTGTCTTTAGATAAGCAATTATTGTTTCTTTGGAATTCACGAATGGTGATGAGAAAGAGACTGTTATATTTTCCTCTTCAAAAACATCAAGATAAAGAACTGCTTTATCTGCAGAGAAATTGCCCACATCTGTCAGATTAACACTTATATTAAGAAGAACGTTTCCTGTGTTGTTTACTGTAATTGTTCCCATTATTCCTGTCTGATTCATTCCAACATATTTTTCAAGTGATGAAGGTCTTTGTGCCCATGTAATATTAGATGGTATCATAACTGTTAGATTTATTGTTTCTGAGTTTTGATCAGAACTCACATTCAAGATGCCATTGTAAATACCTGTTGGGTATCCACTTGCTATAGTCACTGTTATATTTATTGACCTGGTTTCGCCCATTGTCATGTTGGATATGTTTTGAGGATTGAATGAAACAGTGAAATTGTTATCAGTGCAAATAGTTCCTGATTCACAGGTTATATTTATGTTTGTTACATTATCATTACCAACAGATTCCAGGGTCATGTTTCCGTAATTATCAGATCCGGCATTGCCTGTCATTGTTATATTAGTTTCTACCACGCCTATAAGAGGGTTGGATAAAATCAATATTTCTTTTGAGGTTATATTGGAATCTGTTGTATTGTCAAGGTTTGTCCATTCTGTTGTGAAGTTTATATAGAAAAGCCCTGGCGGGATGGCATTCGGTATCTCTATCAATGTTTGGTTTGAAAAGCTTTTGTTTTTAAGCAAGATGCCTGTGAAGCTCATGTTGGATGGGGAGGCATTCCAGTTGTTCGGGGTTGTTATGTTACTAACATTCACATTGAATGCCCTGGAGTATCCTGTATTGTTTACAGTGAAATTGAATGTTATATTTACACCATAGTGGTAGGTCATATTTGCCACTGACACATTCTCAGAATCTATTATCACTGTTGTATTCTTCCACGCTGTTAGTGTATATGGGGATGTGCAGTCTGACAAACCTGTTGAATCATTTGCGCAAACCATGATGTAATGGCTGCCTGATATGTTTGTGGAATAGTTTAAAAAGTAGTAAGGTTTAAGCGTGTCATTCATATAGTCTATGAATGGGTCACCTTGCTGGCTTGCAGAGTAATTAAGCCACGCCAGATAACTGGCATTGGAAATTATTCCGCTTTCATTGAAGATAGTGAGATTTATTGTCACATTTTGCGGAAGATTGAAGCTTATTCCTTCTGAAACAGCATCTATTGTATAATTTGCTCCGTTTAATATGGACTGGTTTTCTGCTATAACCGTGCCGTTAACAGTGAGGTTTACATAAATCGTGGTGGTGTTTTCATTCTGTATGGTTATATTGAAATACAGCATGGTTCCATTGGTGTTTGCATTCTCTGTGTAATTGAATCCTGTATCATTTTGTGCAGAGGTGTTGTGTATTAGTTTTGCTGTAGTGTTATAGGTTGTGTCTCCTGGTCTTGTTACATTTATCCATGCGCTGCTGACATCGCTGTTGTCTGTTATTAAGGCATCTATGCTTACATTGTCATATATAATCTCAAAGTTAACTGGTGTTACGCTTACATTGGATATTGTTGGTGGTGGATTTGTAATATTGAGGTCGAATGTTATGGTTGCATCTGACGGTGTTGCGCTGTTTCCTGTGCCTGTTTCCTCTGCATCTATCCATATGAATCCTGTGTAAAGCCCGTAAGTAGTGCCCACAGGCACGTCATATGTTATGTTTTGTATCTCTGATATCTGCTTATCAAGGTCTCTTGAAGAGATAGTATTGTTGTTTATGTATGTGAAATCTGACACGTTTCCGCTTGAGTACATGGTGAATGTGATTTTTACATTACCTGTGTTGGTTAGGTTTATTTCTCCTATAGTGCCTGTTCTGCCTACCGGGGCCAGAACAGTGCCAAATGTTGTGGGTGTTTCATTCCAAGAGGAATTTGATGGTACTTTGATGTTTATCATTGTTTCAGCATAGCCTGTGTTGTTTGCAGTGGCCCTTACCATTGTCCAGTATCTTCCTGGACTCTGGCCGGAGGGTATTGATACAGTAGCTGTTACAGTGAAGTTATCACCATCAGGTAAAATACCATATGTTGTTGGGAAAAGTGTAAGATTGCATTCAGGGCAGGCACTAGAAAAGTTTCCGCCAACAGTAATCATTTCTATTTCTCTAACAGGTGAGTTTCCTGCAGAAAGAACAGTTACGTTTCCTGCGGTTCCTGAAAAACCATGCTGTTTCTCTGTGTCTATGGAGCCTGATATTTCTAGCATGGGATTTTCAGATACTGAAACACGGGTTGAATTCTGGGTTGAATTATATGTGTAATCAGGGTTCATCCATGTGGCATTTCCATATATCCATACAGGACCGGGCGATGTCTTTGGCAATACTGTTACATTGACAGTCCATGAGCATATGTCATTAGCATAGACGGTTCCGCAATTTGTCGTGTTTGTATAGCTAAATCCGCCATCCGGCTGGGTATAACTGTCTGTCAATAAAATATTGACATTATATGCTGTTGCTGGACCTTTATTAGTATAGTTGAATGTTATATTAAAGGAATAGCCGGTTGTCTGTGTTATGTTTGATGCTGTTTCTATCTGTGGTTCCTGGGTAAGGTTTGCTGTTATGTTGCCCCACACATAAAAGTATCCAGCAAAGGTTGAATTCGTATTGCTTGAATCATCATTTGCATATATAGTTACATTAAATATCCCGCCAGTAGAGGCGTTGTATGTTACTCTCCATGTGCCATTTGTTAGATTGCCTGAGATTAAACTCATGTATTCGTTTGTGTAACCATCGCCCGGTATTCCTATTCGTGCCCACACACCATTGGTTGCTGATATATTGTAATCATCTGTTATTGTTGCTGTTATATTGGTTATGTTCTGGTTTGCTTCAAGGCTTGTGTTCGGATATATAGAAATATTTGTTATCTGTGGATATGCAAGGTCCCTGACTAATATTGTTGATATGACAGAATCATTGCCCGGATCAGCAGTGTACTGTAGTGTCGTATTATCTGTGATATTACACATGAATGAAACATCCATTATATCGTCAGGATCATATGTTATAGTGACATTTCCGTTAGAATCTGTATGATATGTTCCGTTGAACACATATCCTGTTCCATTATTAATAGAAACATTAACAGCATACCCCTGGACACCTGCCCCTGATTGCTTGTCACTTACTGTGCATGTCACATTGAATGGGAATGGGTATTGCTTTGTAGTGCCTGTGGGAGGGGATATTGAAACAATGGATATGCTGCTTATTAGTATCACCACGCTGTCATTTCCATCATCATAATTTGATTTTATTGCCTGTACTGTTATGTTTCTGTATCCTGTCTGCTGGTTAACAGGACTCCAGTCATTGCATACCAGCCAGTATCTGCATTCTGTGATTTCTCCTGTTTCATTGAACCATATAACATCATCCACATCGTTTTGTCCGATTATATTTCCATTCTCATCTGTCACATTCACTGCCAGGTCTATTGTTTGCTCCTTGTTCCATGCAGACCCATTCAGCGGGAAGGTTATATTCGATACCAGTCTGCCATAGACAGCTATAGTTGTCTGGTTTGTGGCAGATGGATCTGAACCTGTTTTTGTTGCGTTTATGTATATTATATAGTTACCTGGTGTGACAGTATCAGCCGGATTATAGGTTATATTACAATATCCTGATGAATTTGTTGTGCAGTTATCCATTTTGGCTGTACTGTTATAGAAATGAACAGTGGCATTTTCTATCCAGTTTATATCAGCATCCCTTACCCTCACTGTTATTGTTGTTTTATTGGGATAAATTGAATCATTTCTGTATATTGGTGGTTCTGGATCACGGTTTATTTCTTTTATTACAAGCGGCCTGCTTATTCTAAGAATTGTTGTATTCATACCAACAGAGGTGTTGTAATATGCAGTGGAATTGTCATTTATAACACAGGATATGTTGTAATATCCAGAGCTTTCATTATCAGTGAACCATGTCCATGGGGTTGTCCATCCTTCGCTGTTTGTTATTTTGGTGGCATTCTCTACGCCATTCTTTAATATCGTCACATTCCACCCTGACAGATTGGTGTTATTGTTCATGTCTTTTACATGGCATCTTATCTGGACATCTGTTCCTGCAAGGTATTGAGAACCATTTGCAGGTTCTATGATGTCTATACCAGCCCACCCATATATATAAACCTGTGTGCTGTTTGTATTTCCGTCATAATATGTCCTGCTGGTGTTTACATTTATTGTTTCTAGTCCAAGCTTATAGTTTGCTGGCACATTCCATGTTGTATTGTGCGCTGATCCTCCTATCTGGTCCCATGAGCCGTTGTACCATGTAACTGTTGCATCATCTATGGTGAAATTGCAATCATCAAGCGTTGTTGAATTAAGGTTTACTGTTGTGTTCCTGTTAATGATTGAACCGTTTGCTGGAACAAGAGGGTGAATATATAGCTGGCCTGTGATGGTAAGTGTCTGTTCTGTTATATTTTCCTTCTTGTAGCAAACATCCGTTGTTCCACCTATCCATTTCTGCACGCCAATAACATGATAGCGGTCTGGGCCGCATAGTGGTTCATAATTTATACTGCAGTTGCCATAGTCAGATGTACATGAATAATTGAGATCATAATCTGTTCCGTTTCTTGTAATCCATATTATTCCACTAGATCCATTGGTCGAATTAAAGTAATCATAATAATCGTCATCCTGGATTGTGAATTCCAAGAAGGCTGTTTCTGTTAATCTCTTTATAGTTGTGTTGCTTCTTGCTGATGGATTAACAATCACATCATCCTCTTCCAATGTGAAGTTAAGAAGCCTGTAGCTGTATTTCAGATATTCCATATACCTAGCACTTGCGGGTGATCCTGAGCTGTCCATTATTGTCAGGTTTATGTACTGATCCCCTGGGATAGTGAAGTTTACTGCTGAATTGTTTGTGCTTATTGTTGCATTTTGTCCGTTATTTACTGACTGGTTTACAGCTACAAGAATACCATTCACAGTGAGGTTAAAGTAGATGGTTGAGCCGTTCTGGTTTTCAATGGTTACATTAAAGTATCCTGCATTATCCAGCATGGATATGGTTTCTGTGTGGTTATATCCGGAATCGGCAGTGGCTGATGCATTGTGTATGAGTTTTGATTCTATCCAGGCAGTCTCATTTGTGAAACCATAGAAATCTGTTGTGTTGAATTTCCAGTAAACGGTGGGTCCGCTAAGGAAATCAGAGCAATTGAATCTCTCTGTATATGGAGGGATTACATCCCAGTTATCCCATTGGGGTGTTGCATTTCTAGACTCTACGTCATACCAGTTTACTCCATCAAAGCTCTTTAAAAGTGTTATATTATTGACATTACCATCAGAATCTGTCAGCTGCACATGGAACAACCAGTCTTCTCCCCATCCAGCAAGCTTTGGTGATTCCACATACGGATTTGTTAATGTGGGCTCTGTTGCAAGGAAGAATGCCTCTGTGTTTTCTGTTGAATTGTCTGAATAATACTGTTTTTTTGTTCTTAATCTTATGCCATACCAGCCGGGTGTCATTTCAGTAGTTGTCGGCCATGAGCAATTGTAATAACCATTTCCTTCAACAGGGACACAAGCAGGGAAGTATATAGTGCCTTTTTTCACTTTTATTTCTGGATATCCTAAACCAGCAGGGCCTGAAACGTTTTCTATTGGATTAAGGCATTCATCTGTAATATAGTTTACAATAGGGATAGTATCTCCTAAAATATAGGCATGCCCATTCGGATGCTGTATATTAAGATATAAAGTTGAGTTTATTGTTAAGTTGAAAACACTTGAATTTTGAGCAAAGTAATTTGGATCTGTAGATAAAACACCACCTTTCCAGTTTTGGATACCAACCTCATAGAATGGGTCGCAGCTATAATCATAAGGATTGAATGTCATATTCAGATAGCTGTTTGTTGTGCCCATGGATGTTCCATTATCATAGTTTGCACTATCCTGTGTTATCCATATCATACCATTTGATACCTCAAAAACATCACTTACAACTGCATCCCTGTCAGTGTCTGTTACTATAAGTGATAAAAGCAGTCCACCATCCTCATGCCTGCTTACATTCTGGCCATCGCCGGCAACAAGAGTAACCGATACATTGTCTTTCTCTATGGTGAAGTTGTTGTGTTCTGTTTCATCCGTTTCAGAATTGCCATGCCATGTGCCTATTTCTTGTGCCCAGAACCAGAACTCCCAAGTACCTTTGTCATTTATAAATGTTCCAGCATTTGTGTAATTGATATAAACCGTTTGGTTTATTGGGCCTTCCACTGTTGTGGTGTTTGCTGTCATTTCTGTTCCTGATGGGTATTTCTTTATTTTTGCTATTACTGTCACATTGTCCAGATCCTCATCTGTCACATTTACTATAAATGTCCATGTTTCTCCCCAGCCCCCTGTATCTCCTCCCTGTTCTGATGTTATATTCATTCCTGAAAGTATTGGCACTGTCCTTACAAAGAAATTGCTTGTATTGGCAGAGGTTCCATTATTGAAATGCGGCTTCTGAGCTAATGTTTCTGTAGTATACCATCTTGCCAGGATATCTGTTGTATTTATCTCTATCTTATAACATGCCTCTCCTGAACATAGACCATCATAAGAGGCCGTGTAGTTAAAGCTCTGGTTGCTATCCTGCTGTGTTAAATTAAATATAACATTTGCATCATTTACTACATAAGGGCAATCCTCTTCCACTTTTACCCTTAAGGTTAGGTTGTTTCCTTTTAATATAACATATCCGTCACTGGGTGTGACTAATGAATTATACAGGTCACCCATCACCCTTAAGGTATAGTTTTGCGTGAGATTTTTATCTTCATAACATTCATCATTCCTTGTTCCCGCTATCCAATACTGCCAGCCCTCTTCATAAGCGCAGTCCGCATCAAAATCTAGAACAATGTAACCGCTTGAATTGGTTGTATTCTCGTTATCTGTTTCGTAGTAGTAATCACTTCCGTTAACTGTTACCCAGAATGTTCCATTTACGTTAGTGCCAACAGTTGTGTTTGTATCTGTGTCATTTACCAATATTATAAGCCTTTTTGTTTGGGTACCAGACCTGTTTGCTATGCTGCCATTACCTGTTATATAATATATGCTTACATTATCCTTTTCTATAACCGGCCCGGATTGGTTGGTTGTGTTATCAACATTTGTTCCGTCATATAATTCAAATTTATAATAATTATCAGAACCCACATCAGAATATCCGCCTGCAGAGTCGCATGAATAATCTGAAACCGTTATTGAACACCAACCAATCCCATTGGTTATATTCATATAGCCTTTGTCCACCCATGTTGATCCACCGTCAGTTGTTGTCCATAATCTGCATGTGACATCATCAAACTGTGTGTCATTTATGAATACGCTGTAGTTGAATGTTTCTCCCCAACCCGCTGCTGAAGGGGTAACACTGAAATTGGTTGTGTTGGGTTTTGTATTATTTAGATATAAATAGTCAGCCAGAACTGTTGTATTGCTATTGAAATAAGGCGGGTTGGTTGTTGTTATTTTCACACTCCAGTTACCACCCACATGGCCTGATGTGTTCCATGTGCAATTATACCACCCGTTTCCCTCATTGTTTATTAATCCATCCTGGGTGCAGTTTTCCCATGTACCGTTTGGTGCCTGTAGCTCAAGTGTAACAGTGGATAAACCAGTCTGCAGACCTTCAAATGCACAGTCTGTGTGCACATTAAATCTGAATACAACAAGATTTCCAACCAGTATGTTAGAGGCATCTGTTTCATTTGGTTCTGTGAGGTTGTTTTTTAACTGGCCTACTACAGTTATGTCAAACGGACCGGCATTGTATGAGGAAGTGGCAGTGCTTGCACCCTTGTAACATGTGTCATTTATATAAGCACCTGCTCTCCACTTCTGGACCCCGACACCATAGCTGCAGTTTGGATTGAAACCATAACTCAAAAGGCCATTGCTTGTCTCATTGAATTCACTCAGTATATAAGAGTTCGAATCTGATGCATTTGTTGTTATCCAGAAGGCCCCCTGTGTACCATTCATAACCAAAGCATTGCTCTTATCATCATCAGTTACAGAAACCTGAAGCAACTCTATATCACCGAAATCCCTCTCAACGGATTTGCCTGCACCCTGGGAAGGGAAGGATTCTGAATCATCCTTCTCTAATGTAAAGGTATCGGCAGAGTTGTTTGTGTATCCCCATATATCTACTGTAGTGAAGTTGAACTGCTTAGCAGAGAAGTTGCCTAGATCAGAGCAATTGAAGGTATGCCCTTCAAACCCCACTGTCTTTGTTTGTATATTCTCAGTAGAGTTTATGTTTTGCCACGCACCTGTCAGATTAACATACAAAGACACATTAACATAGTCATTGTCCGGATCTAGCATATATGCCTCGAACTTCCATATTTCTCCCCAACCGCCTATATTATCTCCACCTCCTGATGGTATTGCATCAAGATCCGATAGTCCTGGTCTCATAGCCAGGAAGAATACCTCGCTATCATTTTCCCAAAGAGAGGTTCCATTATAATATGCCTTTGTTGCATTAAGCGTAACATTATACCAATCACCAGGGTTCCAGCTGCCATGGTCACTTGGTGTTATATTGCATTCGTATATACCTGACGATATCTCAATAGCATCACCTGCAGAAGGACACCTGTAAGCCGGTTTCTGTGACACACCAAAGAACACGCTTGCATTGCTTACCTGTCCGCATCCGTCTGATTCTGTTATATTACCTCTCATGGTAACATTGTCGATTCCTTTTAGGTAATGATCAGATGTTAGATTTAATGTTGCATTGAGAGGTGTTGTCCATACAGTCCAGTTAATATCACTGGAGTTTGTGACCTTGTATTCATCGTTACCTATTATCTGGACCTTCCATTTCTGGGGTCCTATCAAAAAACCACAGTCTACTGTTCCACCCGGCAGTTCTGATGACGGGAATGAGAGATTTCCTCCTTCCTGTGTATAAACATAAGAGGATGTTTTGTATCTGTTCCAGTTTTGGTTGTCTTTTGTATACCAGAAAAGTCCTGATTTGAAGTTTGGTATTGATTCATCTGGATCCTTGTCTATGTCTAAAACATTTACCTTAAACAAGAAGGAACCTGATATTCTTTGCACTGAGGCATTATCCCCTGATAATATCACAAATGATACATTGTCTGGATAAAGCGTGAAGTTTTCTAGTGGTGTTGTATCATTATATGCATTTCCGCCTGCCTTAGGATAATCACCATCATCAGTAATATTTATCTTCCATGTCCTGTTACCCCTGTCGTCATCATCAAATGAATTATAGGTGAAATTCACACTCTGGTTTACTCCCTGGCGTATGATGGGTTGGGTATTCAGCTTTGTCCACCCACCGCTAAGATTTGCCCATATCTCAATCGTTATGTTATCATCATCTTCATCACTAACATTAACTGTAAACCAGTATGTTTCACCCCAACCCCAGTCCTCTGATGGCGTTAGATCCCAGGTACCAGGTTCTATTACAGGTTCTGTTTCGATCCAGAATGAATTGGATCCGCCCTGTGTGTATACCATG
>CAYNRQ010000013.1:16131-22968 GCA_964399875.1 uncultured archaeon | reverse complement strand
AGGTAACTATGCAGTTTCTGCATAGTTTACGGATTTAAGTTCTTAAAGCCGAAAAATAGAATCTATTTAAAACCCAAAAACCATTAGAATATTAAGGTGGGTTTTCCGCCAGATACTTGCGCTGATAAACGGTTGATGCAGAGGGTGAAAAGACTATGGTTAAGGTCAAGGAAATAATGAAGAAAAGTGTAATTACTATTGATCCCAATCTGACATTGTCTGATGCCGCCAAGATAATGACAAACAACAGGGTAGGGTCTGTTGTTATTCTGAACAAGATGAGGCCTGTTGGCATTGTCACATCAGAGGATATTGTGGGCGCTGTTGCAAAGGGATTGAATAAAAAGACAAAGATAAAGGATCTGCCAAAAAAGAAGCTTATATCAGCCTCCCCTGATGAGGATATACTCAAAGTCACGAAGATTATGGTCAGGAACGGCATAAAAAGACTGCCTGTGATAAAGAACGGCAAGCTTTTGGGCATTGTTTCTGATAAAGAGATTCTTCTTGTTTCACCAGAGCTTATTGATATCCTTTCTGAGAAATTGAAAACAAGGGTTGATCTGGTTGCAAGACCTGACCAGGAAATATCAGGCATATGCGAAAACTGCGAATCCTACTCTGATAACCTGAAAAATGTAAGCGGAAGGTGGATTTGCGAGAGTTGCAGGGGCTAGGAAGCATAGGAATAGGTGCTTATTATCCTGTTTTTATCATCCAGAAGGACAGCAGTATCTCCGTCATTGTTCCAGATGTTCCGGGAGTTGTTTCTGTGGAGGTGTGTCTGGTTGTTGTCGCCGTAACCCTTTAGGATATAAACGCTGCCTCCTGGTTGCAGAATAAATTCAGGAAAAATAAAAACCGTCCTGGGTTTGCTTAGTGTGTCATTTATTGTCCATGCGCTCATGTTAACAGGGATGTTTCCTTGGTTGGATATCTTAACCCACTCATCAATGTAATTTACCTTGGTTATTGTTAAATTAAAAACCTGCTCTTCGCATGGCTGGGTTTCAGTTGGTTTGAGCCCCTCTGTTCCACAGGAATTGAGATCAGCACATGTCCTGGTCTGTGTTCCATCCGAGCATTCAGACCAGTTTCCGCATGACCATGATTCCTGGCATTTGGGTTCTTCACAGTCACTGTCACGGGTATAATCACATCCAAGAGGGCAGCAGTTGTCGCTGTCTATGCAGGATACTATCTGAGCGCATTCACACCTTTCCAAGTCAGGCACCTGGCACGAACCGCAATCTGATTTGGACAGTGTGCACACGGGCTTTTTATGTTCACTGCAGTCTGGTACGCAGTTTGTACAGGCATTGTCTCTGCATATGTTTTTGCACCCCACCCTCACGCCATCAGGGCATATTCTTACAGAATCCTTACACAGTAGCAGTGCATGGGAGCATTCATAGTTGGTTTCAGCAGAACAGTAGTCATAGGTGCAGCCATTGCCGTCATCGCAGGTCTCTGGGCAGGCCTGCGGCTGTGTTATGCTCTGGGGTTCTGTGGGGACATCAGTAGAAATGCTTTTCGCGGCTGTTGTGTTTATTTCGTGGTTCTGATTTTCTGCAGGTGTTTGGTTTGTTATTATCCCAGGCTCTGGATATTTTCCCTCTGATTTGTTTATTATACGACCTGTTTGTGTGCACCCGGCTATAAGAATAAGAAAGATCAAAATCAAGGATAAATGTCTCATAATTAAATTTAAATAAAAAGAAATATATAGTTGTTGAGTGCGGGCCTGTAGCTCAGTGCTCCCCCGCAATCTCCCAATGTGGTGGATATTTCCATTGTGTGGAATGGGTTTGCGGGGTAAGCGAGAAATTGGATAGAGCGGCACAGCGTTTGCGCCGATCCTCCTAAGGTGAAGGTCGGGGGTTCGAAACCAGCTTATTCCAGGAGAATGCAATATAACAGATCAAACTGTCTATTGCAAATAAGGAAGAAAGCTGAAGGGTTTCCCTTCTTGGATGAAAATCCTCCCAGGCCCGTTTAAGCTCAATTTCACTACCGAAAAGTATTTAAATGAAGTAATTCTTAATATTTAATTAATAAGCATTGGCTGCTAAATATAAAGGGAGAATATGGGAAGAATAATAGTTGTTTCGTCTGGTAAGGGTGGTGTAGGAAAAACCACGTTTGTTACCAACATAGCAACAGCATTGGCAAAGTTTAATAAGAATGTTGTTGCTGTGGATGGAAACCTGACCACATCCAACCTGGGCCTTCATCTTGGCATTCCCCTGTATCCTGTTACACTCCAGGATGTTATAAAAGGCAAAGCCGGGGTTAAGGATGCTGTTTATCACCATCCCGAGGGTTTCAAGATCGTTCCTGCTGACATCTCCCTGACCAAACTTATGCTGCCAAGGTCTGATGAGCTTTTGGATGTTTTTTATAAGCTTGCTGGCAATGCTGATGTTATTCTGATTGATTCCGCTGCAGGTTTGGGTAAAGAGGCCGTTGCTGCAATAGAGGCTGCTGATGAAATGATTACTGTTACAAATCCTGAGTTAACAGCGCTTACAGATGCGCTTAAACTGGCTAAGATTGCTGAAAGCAAGGGGACAAAGAATCTTGGTGTTGTTATAAACAGGATAAGAAAGGAGCGGCATGAGTTCTCTGAGGATGCTGTAAAGGATTTCTTGAACATGCCTGTGATAGGAAAGGTTTATGAGGACAGAAATGTTGCCAGGGCCATTGCAAAGAAAGTGCCTCTTGTAAGTTACAGGCCGCATTCCACAGCATCGCACCAGTTCAAGGCCATTGCTGCAAATCTTATTGGAGAAGAGTACAAACCAAGGGTTATTGTTTCCAGGCTTTTTGGATGGTTATTAAAATAGAGTTTTCATTTGTTTCTCTGGAATAACAGTGCAAATACCTGTTAAGCGTGGGCGTTCTCTCATCTGCTATTTGTATCGGCTGCCCAGTATCTTATAAACCGCTTCTATATCAAGCTCAAACCCAACAGCCAGCCTTTTTAATTCAAAGTTCACAAGGACCTTTGGATGCATCTCTCCGAACAGGCCTATTACTCTGTTGTTTAGAAGTATCTTTCCGCATCTTCCGGGAATAAAGCTCTTGTGGTTGTGATTATCAATCCTCCATTTGATGCCGAGGCTTTCCCTTATTGCGTCCAATACTGATATTATTTCTGTAAGATTGGCTTTGGAATGTGATATAATACCAGCAAGCTTTTTCTTGTTGTCTGCACCTGTTTCTGATTTTGGGTTCAGTAACACACAGTCTGCTAGCTCGAATATTCTTTGGGGGTATCTTCTGTGTTTGTTAAGGGAAAGGTTCTTCATGAGGCCTGGCAATAACCAGCTTCTGCATATGCTGTATTCACATGAGACAGGGTTTTCTATTTCCACAACAGGGCTTGTTTCGATGTTCATCATCCTGAAGTTCTTTTCTGTGGATGTAAGGGTGTAGTTCATTACCTCCTGAAAGTTCAGTCCTATAAGCAGCTCCCTCACACGGTTGGAAAACTCTTCAAAATCATCTGGTTTTCCAACAGATGGCAGTTTTGGAACCTGGGGGGTGAAATCATTATAGCCATAAGCGATCGCCACATCCTCTATAACGTCCACATGATGAAGTATATCTGCCCTGAAGGGTGGTATGTAAACATCTATATTTTCTTTCCTGTGCTCAACAGAATAGTTCATTCTTTCCAGAAGGGCCTTTATCTCACTTGTCTTTAGGTTAAGCCCGAGCAGGCTTTTTATGTCCTCAATTCTTACGCTGATCTTTCTTGGTCTGAGGTTTGGGGTGAGTGACCTGTTAACTTTTACTGACTCTATTTTCCCGCCTCTGGCAGCAAGGGATGTGACAAGTATGTTCAGTATGTTGTTAACAGCTGATCTGTCTGTTCCTGTTATTTCTATGAACAGGTCCTTTGTTTTTTCTGTTACCCTTGAAGAATCGCAGTTTATTATTGGAGGAAAGCTGAGTACCTGGTTGGTTTCATCAACTATGAGTGGATATTTTGCTGCGTGGGAAACAAGATGGGCGTATTTTATACCCTTTGGGTGCTTTTTTAAAATCTGGGCCAGATTCATCTTTTCATCCGTGTCCAGGGGGGTGAACGCTGTGCTTTCTGGAAGAACCTCTTTGTAATGGAATGGTGGTGTTAGTTTGGACAGGTCGTAAATGCCGGTGGCTGCCTTTCTCCTGTCCCTGCCTATTGTTAGGTCAAGAAGTTCCTGGCTCTGCATTATGGATCTCACGAAATCATCTGTTATCTTAACTCCCCTTACAGCAGCACATACTATGAATGGTCTTAGTTTTATGTTTGTTGAATCCATGGTTATTGTTGGCTCTGAAACAGGAAATGCAGGAAGTCCTGTTTCCAGCCCGAGCCATGCCTTTATCTGCCTTGCTATACCTTCTATAGAAAACAGGTCTGGCCTGTCCGGAGTCGCCTCTAGCTTTATGTCTTCTCTTCCCCATTCCTCAACCTCCAGTTTTATCAAAGGCAGAACTGTCTGGAGCTCTGGGTCTGGTATTTTTTTGCCTATAAGATTCATTAAGTCGCTCAGATTGACTGTTACTGTTGGCATATTATCACAATGTTATTGGCCTTTTTCTAAGCCATTCCAGATCTGATGTGAAAAGGGTTCTCATATCATCTATACCCATCTTTATCATGGCCAACCTGTCCACCCCTGCCCCCCATGCAAGAACTGTCTGGTTTATTCCAAGGGGCTGGGTTACCTCTGGTCTGAATATACCTGACCCTGCAACCTCTATCCATTTTCCATTCACCAGACAGTCCAGTTCTACTGAGGGCTCTGTAAAAGGGAAGTATCCGGGCCTGAACCTTACCTTTTTTGCGCCAGCTATCTCCTTACCGAATATCTCTAGGTAACCCAGCAGGTGTTCAAGGGTTAGATTTTCTCCTATAACTATGCAGTCACACTGGAAAAACTCGAAGGAATGTGTCTGGTCAGGCATATCTGGCCTGAAGTTTCTGTCCAGGGAAAAGAATTTTGCTGGGGGTTCGAATTTTCTGGTAAGGTTTCTTGCTGAAACAGACGTTGTTTGGGATCTCATAATGGTCTTCAGTGTTTCCTCAAGGTTCCATTGGCCCCAGCCCAGGGATCCTGTTATCCATCCGTTTTTATGGGTTTTTTCAACCCATTCAAGAGCCCTCTTGTTTTTCACCATGCCTGTTTTTGGTTTTTTTAGTTTGAATATACCATGTATGCCCCTTGCAGGATGGTCCTGGGGGATGAATAAAGCATCAAAGTTCCAGAAGCCGGTCTCAATAAAAGGGCCTTTGGTTTCCTGAAAGCCAAGGGCTGTGAGTCTTTTTCTGATTTTGTTCAGAAACTGGGTATAGGGGTGCATCTTGGCTGCGTTTATTGTGGGTACAGGTGTTTTTACATCGTATGGTCTTAGTACCTTTCTTCTCCAGTCACCTGTTATTAAATCCTGCGGGGTCAGCTGGTTGTAAAGAAATTTTTCCTTTTTAATGCGCGGTATTATCATCTCTCCTTTTTTTGTCAATGCGTATATTTTTTCCTTTTTTTCCCTGGCTTTTATCAGCTTTCTTTTTTTTAGTTCCTCGAATTCCGGGGATGGGTACGGATAGTTTTCCTCTTTTATGTTCTTTTCTATCTTTGTTTCTGTTTTCAGGATTTTCTTTCCTTCTTCTGTTAGTACGATGTTGTTTCCCTCAAACACTATCCATTTTTTTCTTTTTGCCCATGCAAGGGCTATGTTCAGGTTTGGGATTTCCTTTTTCAGTTTTTTTGGTGTTGCCTTTCCCTTTGCAAGCAGAACCAGTAATCTCCTTTCTGGAAACCCGACCTTAGCGTATTCCTTTCCTTCTGGGGTTATCACAGCCTCCATTCTTTTTTGTATTTCATGTTTGGTTAGCCCTTTCACGCCTGCCCAGAGGCTGGCCTTGTGCACAGCAGAAACAGGAAGTTTTGTTTTCTTTGATATCTGGGCCGGGCTGGCTATCCCGAGTTCTTTCAAGGCCAAGAGTATCTTTCTTTCATGCGGATGTAGTTTTTTTACAATGTCTTTCATGCTAATCTCTTATATAGTTATTGTATATTCATATATATAATATGTCAAACTGGTCAAGAATATGGAAAAGCGCAGGGGGTGTTGATTTTAACAGGGAAACGTGTATGTGGAAATTCTATGAACTGCTTCTGGACGGGTATGATTTTAAGGGTAAAAGGGTTCTGGAGTTTGGTTGTGGCACAGGAATAAACTCTGTTTTTATGGCTGCCATGGGGGCAAGAGTGACTTTTCTTGATAATTCCAGGGAGGCCCTGAAGCTTGTAAAGAGAAACCTGGATGGGTTCTCACTGGACGGGGATCTTGTTTATGGGGATGTTTTTGATTCTGGTTTTGAAAGTGAGTTTGATGTTGTGCATTCAGAGGGGCTTATAGAGCATTTTATAGGAAAGCAGAGGCAGAAGATACTTGATATCCATGCAGAGGCAGCTAAAAAACATGGGAAGATTGTCATCATAGTTCCTAATCTTAAATCCCCCGGCTATAGGATAGGAAAATTTCTGGCTGAAAAAACAAACACGTGGATATATGGGAATGAATATCCCTATTCAGAAAGTGAGCTGAAAAAGAGGATGGAACTGGCCGGGCTTAAATTAAAGAAGATTATTGGTGGGGGATTCTTTTCCTCCTTTGCTTGGATTCTTTGCCCTCTTTGGCTTCCATCAACCAACATGGTGAAGAACAGTATGAGTTTACCTACAAACAGTGCAGTTATGAAGGTTGATTATAATAACATGTTCGCAGATAAGTGGGGAAGGGTTATTGGGGCTGTTGGTGAGAAGCAGTGAATGCTGT
>CAYNRQ010000013.1:0-16031 GCA_964399875.1 uncultured archaeon | reverse complement strand
GCAGATAAGTGGGGAAGGGTTATTGGGGCTGTTGGTGAGAAGCAGTGAATGCTGTGGCCTTTACCAGTCCTTAAATCTTAGCTGTTTTCTTTTTGCCATTGTGTCTCTTATTCCTGATATCGCACCCTTTGCGTAGAGCAGTATTGTTAGGGGTAGATAGAAGAATATATAGGGTATTACAAGCAGTATGTCTTTTTTATCGCTCTTTGGTTCTTCTGGGTATGTTATTATAGCCACATGACTGAGGGTTGCTGTGGTTACAGAAGCAAGGATGCTTGAGAAGAACGGCACAAGAAAAATGGCAGAAAGGGTTAGAAATTCCTTTATGGAAAAGGTATAGATTAGGTAAAATGAAACCAGTGGTAAAAAGTAGATCGTGGTCTGCCATATCACAAAGCTTATTATTGCCAGTGTTAACAGAAAATAAGGCAGTACAGATAATGTAAATTGCGCATGTGTCGGGTATTTCTCCCTGTGGTTAAGGAATGTTAATGTGCCTCCCTTGCCCCACCTGAATCTTTGTCTCTTTAGTTCAGATATGCTTGTTGGTTCATTTGTTTTCACTATGGCCTTCGGCTCATACTGGATATTGTACCCGGCTGCGTTGATTCTCATGGCCAGGTCATGGTCCTCTATAAGTGTGTTTGGCCACCCGCCGACCTCTTCTAATGCAGATCTCCTCACTGCAACGCCACATCCCCTGAATCCTATCAGCGAACCAAAAAACATGTGTGTTTTGAACATGCTTGAAATAAATGCACTCTCCACGCTTGCAAGTCTTGTCAGCATGTTTTTGTGTTTGTTTCTTACAGTGTATCTTGGTACAACAACAGCTGTTTTTGGATATGAAAACCATGGCATTAGTTTAGTCAGGCAGTCCAGTCTGGCAGTGGTGTCTGCATCTAAAAAAAACAGGAATTTCCCCTTTGCATATTTCAGGGCCTTGTTTAAAGCCCTTGCCTTACCCATTCTCTTTTTATTCTGGATTATCCTGACCCCGTGCTTTTTGCATATCTCGGGTGTTTTGTCCTTGGAATCGTTTACTACTATTATTTCCTTCCTTGGATAGTCTATGTTTTTGGCGGATTTTATTGTGCCCTCTATTTCTTTTTCTGATTTGAAAGCAGGTATGATGATTGAAACAAGGGGCGTATTTTTGCTTACACCCTCTGGTCTTTTAACTGTTCTTTCCCATCTCCAGCCCAAAAACCAAAAGATCAGGGCAAGGATAACCATACTGGCAATAATTACAACAGCCCACATTCTATCCCCCAATCCTGTATGGTATTATATAGTTGGTTGCATTAATCTTATAAATCTATATCCTCCTCATAAGGGACAAAACAGCTGCCTTGGCTCTTGTTTTAAGGGTTGTTTTTTTGGTTATCGTTCTAATTTTTCTGGCTTTTATAGCCTTTAGGATGTCCTTCTTGTTTTTGTTGGCCTTTACAAGGGTTATGCTGTTTCCCACTTCTTCTTTTAGATGCGCATCGCTTCCTGCTAGCATGGGGAGGTTGTTTTTCCTGGCAAATTCCATGGCTTTTTTATTAGAGTAATTGAATATGCACCTGGAGTTGAATATTTCTACAGCGTCTATGTGTTTTATTATATCCTTCATATGCCTTCCAAAGTGTTTTCTTGTAAAATCATATGGGTGGGGCAGTATTATAAAACCGCCGTGCTTCTTTGCAATTGTGCATGTTTTTAATATGTCCTGCTTTTGCTTAATATCGAAATCAAGGCCAAGAACTATTATTTCTCCCTGGTTTGTTTTCACTTCCTGCCCTATAAAGATGATAAGATCCGGTGCGTGTTTCTTTGCGAGCCTGCAGACCTCCTTTGCTCCCCTCGTTGTTCCATGGTCTGTAATACCCAGAACATTTAGGTCCTTTTCTTTTGCCAGTTGTATTAATTCACTTGGTTTTATTCTGCCATCGCGACGGGAAAATGTTGTATGCAAGTGCAGATCCATTTTAAGTGTGCTTTTTGATTTCATAGTTTATATAAAGATAGCAGTTTAAAGTATATTATAGATGCTGTATGAGACAGGATATTCTGGAAATAGCAAAGAGAAGGGGGTTTTTCTGGCAGAGCTCATCAATACACGGTGCCATCTCTGGTTTTTATGATTATGGGCATGTGGGATCTTTGGTTAAAAGGAGGTTTGAAAACCTCTGGAGGAATTATTTCATTGGCCTGGATGATAACTTCTATGAGATACAAACAAGTGTTATAATGCCGCAAGAGGTCTTTAAGGCATCAGGGCATCTGGATAATTTTGTTGATCCCATAGTTAAGTGCTCCAAGTGCGGGAACGTTACAAGGGCTGACCATATTCTTGAGGCGGAGCTGAAAGAAAGTTTTGAGGGGCTGGCCCCGGAGAAGATGTCAGGACTTATAAAAAAACATAATATAAGATGTGAGAAATGCAAAGGTCCCTTGGAGGGGACCGGGGTTTTTAATATGTTGTTTCCGCTTAAGCTCGGTGTTGGCAAATCTGCGAGAACAGGTTATCTCACAGGAGAGACAGCACAGGCTGCTTATGTAAACTTTAAGGCAGAGTTTGAGGCTTTGAGGAAGAGGCTGCCCATGGGCCTGGCTATTATAGGAAAGGCATTTAGAAATGAAATATCACCAAGAAACGCCCTCATAAGAATGAGAGAATTCACGCAGGCAGAACTGCAGATATTCTTTGATCCTGATAATATTAATGAACATCCCGGGTTTGATGAAGTTGCTGATTACAAAATAAGAATTTTTACTGTTAAGAACAGAAAGAGAAATAAAATAGATGAGTTAAGTTGCAAAAGTGTTGTCAAAAAATTAAAACTGCCAAAATTTTATGTCTACTACATGGCAAAGATTCAGCAGTTTTATTTAGATGTTCTGAAGCTGCCTAGAGAGAAGTTCAGGTTAAGGGAATTATCATATGAGGAAAAGGCCTTTTATAACAAGTATCACTGGGATATTGAAATGGATCTGGCTAGTTTGGGTGGTTGGGCGGAAATTGGAGGCTGCCACTACAGGACAGATCATGACCTTAAAGGGCACCAGGATGTTTCCAAAGAAAGCATGACAGTGGATGTGAATGATAAAAAAATCCTTCCGCATGTTCTGGAATTGAGTTTCGGTGTGGACAGGAATATTTATGGTCTGTTCGAACTGGCTTACAGGGAAGAGAAGGAAAGAACTGTCCTTTTGTTTCCAAGGCTGGTTTCACCCTACGACGCTGCTGTTTTTCCGTTGGTTAGAAGGGATGGTTTGGATAAGATAGCAAAAAATATACATCAGGAGTTAAGAAAGCAGGGTCTTATAGTGTTTTATGATGAATCCGGATCTATTGGCAGGCGTTACAGAAGGATGGATGAGATCGGAACTGCTGCCTGCATAACAGTGGATTATGATTCCAAAGAGAAAAAGGATGTCACTCTGAGGGACAGGGACACCATGAAACAGGTGAGGGTGAAGATAAAGGATTTGGGTAAGGTTCTAAAAAGGTTTCAGGAAGGGGGGAGGTTAGAGAAGCTGGGAAAGAAGTTAAAATAAGTTTTGTGGTTAGCGTGAGTGAAAAGTGGTTGATGTTCTAGATGTGCTAATTCAATTATGTGTTTGGATAGCCACCAATCTGTGTGAACCGGTTGCTTTTTTGGGCTCTGTTGTTTCGCATCATTCCTTTTCTTTCTTGAGTTTTATTATGGCTTGGGCCAGATCGCCATGGAGCTCCTCCAGGGTTCTTCTGACATCCTCTTCTGTGGCCCCTGTTTGGCCCATGACCACCCTAACATCATCATCAGAAAACAGGCTTTTGGAGCGTTCCTCTTCCTCTCCTGTTATCTGCCATGTGTCCTGCCCCATCATGTTGATCTTGGAAACCTGTGGGTTCTTTATTATTATCTCCTTTTCAGGGGTTTTGATTATAACCTCTTCTGCTTCTATTTGTGTGGCCTGCATGCCCATTCTTTTTGCTATCCTTTCTAGTTGCCTGGGGTTTATTCTCATGTTATCCTCCGTTCTGTAAATGTTTGGAATTTAATATGAATCAACTAAATGCAGTTGTTTTGCTGATTCACATCTGCAACAATTAATGCATATTTTTAAGTTGTTTTGTATTAATATAAATCCTTCTTTATTAATTGGCGCATTGGATATATATTCTGGTACAGCAAAATAATTATTGGATAGTATATAGAATCTAAAATATAAAGGTGGGAAATGAAGAAAAAAAGAAAAGGACCTGTTATAGAGATAACAGAGAGCCCTTATTACAGGCCTGTAAATGCCAGTGGGGTTTTTGGTGGACTAAATCCAGATGATGGAAAGGTCATATTCTTCTTGGACAGGGTAAAGCCCAAGATGAAGAGAAATCCTCCAGGGGCCATGGATACAGAAAAGATAAACAGGGAGTTGCAGGTAGAGGTTCACATGTCACCGTCACAGTTTACAGCAATGGCCAAGTGGATGATGGAGCATGTCAATAGGCTTGAAAGGGCCAAAAAAGGTAAAAGGGTCAGGGGAGAGGCATCAGAGGCTTCTTATATAGGGTAATGGATTGGTTGGAGTGGATATAACACTGTTATATATTTAAGTATTTCTATCCCAGAATGTTAGTTTTTCAAAACATATAACCAAGTTGTGGTTGTTTTTTTATTGCTTATTGACTATAAATTTTACATGCTCGAATTTCAGATCCTGGATGTTGATTATGTCTTGGTTGATGAAAAACCAATAATAAGAATATTTGGCAAAACCGAAGGTGGAGAAACCGTTTGTGGCTTCTATAATGATTACCTCCCCTATTTCTATGTTGATGGTCAAAGGGTCCTTGAGCAGCTTAAAAAAGAACCGCAGATTGTTGATATAAAAGAGGTTGAGAGGAAGCTTGTGATGGATCACAATTCAACAAAAAGGATGTACAAGGTAATACTCCAAAACCCTGCCAAAACACCAGAGATAAGAGAGCGGTTAAAGACGGGTGGTGTGAGACTGTATGAGGCTGATATACTCTTTAAGTACAGGTTTTTGAGTGACATGAATCTGAGGGGTATGGGGTGGGTGAGAATAAATGAAAGTAATGGAGCGCCAACAAACACTGTTTTGACAGACAAAAAAATACAGATAAAGGACATATCGGCAATAGATAGGGATAACATACCATTGAAGTTCCTGGCATTTGATATAGAGTGTGTTCCTATCAAACCAGGAACAGTGCCTGAGGCCAAAACAGATCCTATAATAATGATATCAATGGTTTTTAGCACACCACACAAGGGGAAAACAAGCATTGTTTTGAGCACAAGGGGTGGTGACAGTGTTGTGGCCTTTGAATCCGAAAAGGATATGCTACAAGAGTTTATAAAAATAGTGAATGAGTATGATCCTGATGTTCTTACTGGTTATAATGTCAACAATTTTGATTTCCCATATATACTTGAAAGGATGAAAAAAAATAATGTGAGGCCTGTTTTTGGCAGGTGCAACCAAAAGTATGTTAATGCAAGAAAGATAGGGGCAAGGTACAAGGTAAGTATAGTGGGGAGGATTATAGTTGACAGCTTTGAGATCATAAAAAAGGATTTTTCCTTGCAACGGTATGGGCTTGATTTTGTTTCAAAAAAACTGTTGAATGAAAAAAAGGATCCTGTCAAGCACTCTGAAATTGAACAGTTGTGGAAAGGTGATGCGGAGGGTTTCAGAAAGCTTGCTGAATATGCAAGGAAGGATTCTATCCTGGCAATGAACCTTGTCCTGAAGCTTAATCTTATAGATAAATATGTTGCTCTTTCAAGGGTTTCAGGCACATTGCTGCAGGACACCTTGGAAAGCGGAGAAACAGCAAGGATTGAAAATTTCCTGCTAAGAGAATTCAATAAACAGGGTTATGTTTTCCCTTGCAAACCAACCCATATGGAGACTAGCAAAAGAGAAAAGGAAAGGGTCAAAGGACTAAAAGGTGGGTATGTTCTGGAGCCTGAAAAGAAGCTGCATTCAAACGTAGCCGTGCTGGATTTTAAGAGTATGTATCCGTCTATTATAATATCCTTTAACATATGCCCAACAACCATAGTCAAAAACAAGTCTGTTGATGAGAGCAAGCTGATTAAAACACCGTCTGGTGCTTGTTTTGTTTCAGGGGACATAAGGGTTGGTATAATACCAAAGATACTGGAGGAGCTTATGGAAAAAAGACAGGCTGTTAAGAAAAGGCTCAAAAAAGCAAGAGATCCAAACAAAAAAAGGATTCTGGATGCTGAGCAGTGGGCACTTAAGATCATGTCTAATGCGTTTTATGGCCACATGGGATACTCAAGAGCAAGAATATATGATCTTGATGTAGCGAATGCCATAACAACATGCGGGAGAGACATAATAAAGAAAACAGCCGAGAAGATAGAGAAGGAGTTTGGTTACAAGATTGTTTATGGCGATACTGATTCTGTTTTTGTTAAAATTGATGTGGATGATGTGGAGAAGATAGCTGAGATCGGTAACAAAATATCACAAAAAGTGACAAAGGATCTTCCTGGTATAATAGAGCTGGAATTTGAGAAAGTGTTTAAAAGATTCCTTCCGCTGACAAAAAAGAGATATGCTGCATGGAAATTTGAACCCACTGAGACGGGTTGGGAGGATGGTATAGAGATGAAGGGAATAGAAACCGTCAGGAGGGATTGGTGTGAGCTTGTTTCAGACACTATTAAGAATGTTATTGATATACTGTTGAAAAAAGAGGATGTGAAAGGGTCTGTTCAATACTTCAGGGGTGTTATTGATAATATAGTGAAGGGGAAAACCCCTATCCAGAAGCTTGTTATAACAAAAACAATGACCAAGTCTCCGAAAAACTATGCTGGTATCCAGCCACACATCGAGCTGGCAAAGAAAATACAGATGAGAAATCCGGTCGAAGCGCCCGGTGTTGGGGACAGGATAGGATATATTATAGTCAAAGGCACACAATTGCTTTCAAAAAGAGCAGAGGATCCAACATACGTTTTGGAAAAGGGTTTGCAGATTGATTCCCAATACTATGTTGAAAATCAGCTGCTACCTCCTCTTGAAAGGGTGTTTAAGAGTCTGAATATATCCAAATCAGAGTTGTTGGGGAATGGAAAGCAGATGGGTATATTTGATGCAATAAAGTACGCGAATGGTAATGGGCATGGTGTGAAGTATTCAGAACCGGAGATGCCAAAGGAGATTAACATAGAGAAAATGAATGGTTTTATATGCACAAAGTGCAATAAGTTCTATCCAAGAATTCCTTTGATGGGGAATTGTGATTGTGGCGGTAATATTCTTTTTTCAAGCCCAGAAGGGCCTGCTGAATGGGTTACGACTTAGAATGAATATGATTTTTCTCTAAGAGATATTAATGGTTTTAGGTTTGTGCTTCCATTGTAGACACAGAACATGCATGCATCTTCGCCCCTCTTCCCAAATTCAGAACAGGTGGCGGCATACTCTTGTGTTTATGTTATGCCTCGTTTCTTTGCTCCTAATACGCAGGGGTATTCGTTAATACCATCACTTTTTGTATAAATTGTATAGGGCTTTGCGACATAATTCAAAGATTTATAAGCCTGTTTTAGCGCTTTGTGAACATTCATGCTAATTTCATTCTGGGTTGTGTGTTTTCTGGGGTGTTTTATGAAGTTATAGGGGAAACGACAGGTTCTGGTTTCCAGTGGAAATCATGGTTCTTCACAAAATATTCATTTCAACACCATGCGGGCCTCTCCATAAGAAACAATGGGGTGTATATTCACGTGACAGTGTATATGTTCACATGAGCAAGGAATGAACATGTTGCTAAACATGCGGTGTTTTTTTTTGACACGGATTTCTAGATCCCCATGTAAAAAAGTATCAGTGGGACCATAAGCACGCCCATGGAATTGCTTCTTTTAACACCGAGCAATGGGGCAAGAAGACCTGTTGCTGTTGAAACGAACAAAACAAGGAGACCCCCCGGACCCGTGAATAGATATGTCAAGAATATTAGAAATATTATTATAGATATTGTCAGCCTTTTATAATCTGTTTCCTGTAGTACTGATATTATCTTCTTAACTGATTTTATCAGCAGGAAAGAAGATATGCCGGCTGATATAAGAGCAACCGCAACCAAAAGCAATAGTTCATTTATGCCAAAATCAGTGAGAACCTGCTGCACAGCCACTGCTGCACCTGATCTTGGCCTTAAAATCGTATACAAAGAGATAAGAGAAAACAGAGCCACAACCGTGTTTATGCTTCCTATAGATATCAGAAACTCTCTGTGATCCCCTTTTCTTGTTATCTGCTGGGAGAGTGTGGTTGCCTGGGATGCTCCTATTCCAGGAAGCGTTCCTACTAGCACACCGGAAAACAGCGCTTTTATTGTTCCGGAAAGGGCAAGCCTTTTTGGTATTTTTGGTGTTTCTGTTGTTTGTTTCGGAACCATGGTTTTTCTATTAAGGCTTATTATTAATGTGCTTATGCCGAACAGTCCTGTAAACACAGGGAATATAAACGAATGTGAAGGTAATATGAATGAATCTAAAACCAGGATGCCAAGTATTCCTGATAATGTGAAACACAAAAAGGCAAGAAGCCTTCTTCTTAAACCATGTTCTGAAAATATTATAACAAGTGCTATTATTATAAGCACCCAGTGGATATAGTTATGGATGCCTTGATAAAACAATGGTATTGTTGGTATTAGTATTGGAAGGGAAAGCAGGGAAAGTAAAATAACACCAAGACCACCTGCTGTCGTTAAATATATGGCTTCTAGGCCTCTTCCTTCTAAAAACAATTTATGCCCCGGAAGTACAGAAAGTGCAGTATCCCCCTCAGGCGCCCCTAAAAATATAGACGGAATGAAATCCCATATGGTGTGTGTTATTGCCATTGCCATTATCATAACAGCCAGATGGTATGGGTTTGCTATGGCAAGACCCAGAAGGATTAAAGACACGGTGTTTACGTGAAGGCCTGGGACAGTTCCTGTTATTATACCCAGTAATATGCCAAGGGCTGTAAAGAAAAGGAGATCTATCATGTTATTATGATATCTCCTTTTTTATAAACAAGCTCCAGCTCTCCGCTGCCTTTGGGGTATTCCTTAACAACACCAGGTGCGCAGATTTCAAGACCTTCCTTAAGTTTGTAAGGGTTTGTGCCGGTTTGGTTGAGCTTTAAGGCTGTGGTGTTGAATATAACAAACCTTATTACCCCTTCCCCACGATCTTCTATGTTCATGAAGATGTGATTATTATAAACCCGCCTTGAGCTTATTGTTCCGCAGATTGTGACGGATTTGCCAACATCATCTATTGTTATTGAACTGATGTCGAGTGTTGTTTGCATAGTGTTTGATACAAAGAAAAGCAGAATTAAACCCGTAATAGAGCAAAAGAAGGCTGTGTTTCTTAATGTGGTTTCTTCCATATTTTGTAATTGTTGGTAAGGTTTAATAATTAGTGGTGTATTAGAGTTCAATATATATTGGATGTCCTGGCCTCAGGGCAAACGGTTCTGCATATCTGCCTGCGGCAAGTTTTCCTCCACACGCTTCAGCTCTCCCGTGTATTCTTTGTAACCAGGCATCCAATAACCATCCTTTTCTCTGAGACCTGTGTTTCATTGCTTCCAGCTTTGCATTCAGATCTGTTCTGTGTGGTGGTCCGAGGTGGCCCAGGATTGATTCAGAGGCCCGCTTAACTGCTTTTGGCACCACTGTGGAAAGTGCGTCATGATCCGCATGATCATCACCATAGTGGGAAAAAACAATGTCTGGTCTGTATAGTCTTATGATCTCTGTTATTTTGTGAAGCATTGGTTTTCTGGATTCTGTGTTGCAAACCTTTGTTTGAAGGTCTTCTAGAACCCGGACATCAAAAACAGCGGCATAGAGGGTTTGCAATGGATAATTCAAACTATTCTTTTCGTTATGCCAGGGGCTTTATCAACCTCTTCCATCTCTTTTATTCTTTGGCAGCCGTGGCTGGCATCTCGCCGGGTGAGTTTGCAGCTGTTCCTCCAGAAGTGGCTGTTACCACATGGTTTTTTGCCTCCTCTCTTTAGTCCGTGGAGCGTACCCCCGTCCTTATTATTTCATCATCTGCGTGCCCCCCAAACGATAAACTGTTTCTATTTCATCAAAATTTATAATTCTGGTCTCAAACGGTTAATTGATTAGCTCCTTACCACCGGTCAGAGACCGGGAATTCTTATTTAAACATTTAGATTTTTTCAAAAACAACGTCCCTTGTTTTGAGGTTTATTTTTGCCGCATGGTTTGGGCCGCAGGAAAGTATGGTTACTCCCTTGTAAGTTATTATCCATCTTTTGTCAGAGACTATCCACACAATGTCTGGTATTGGTTCAATCATAAAGTAATCCTCTGGGTTATTAATTTTTTTCTTGTCCGGGGAGAGGTGCCTTTTCTTTAGATACTCTGTGGCCTCTTGGGCAGTGATGTTTTTGGACGGGTTGTATATTAACATAATAAGTTTTCTGTTGTCCCTGGATACAGTTATCCACCCCGGGTTTGGGTAATCGGCGTCATTTAATATCATATCTGTTTCTTTAATTTTATCTGTTTTTTTGGATGACAGCGCAACAACAGCATCAATTCTGCCTATTGGATGAATAAGAGGGATGTCTGGGTACACTATCTCATTTTCAAACATTCTGTTTTCCCTTACAAACCCGGTCACACCTATAACATCGTCAACAGAAACACTCCTCTTGCTTGTCACATCCATACTGCCTGTTGGATCTTCTATTACAAACCCCCGCGGGGTTGTTTCTTTCACCATTCCTATAACAGAAAGGGTGGATGTTGATGTTTTGGCATTGTTTATTGAAACAGCCCTTAGTTTTTTTGATAATATGTTTTTCAGTCCATTGTATTTGTTGTTGTAGTAATCAACAAAATCCTTGGGTGAAAGTTTTTTCTTTTTTTCTATTTTTCTTACACCCACCAGTATCTTGGTTTCTTTTGGTGCTTCCTTATCCGGAGGTTGGTTTTTTTCTTTTTGTTGATTTAAACTGGTATTGTCTTTTATTTTTTGTTTTTCCTTTTCCAGGGTTTTTTTTGCAGAAGATATTCCCTTTAATAAAATTTCAACATCAGAAACGTCTATGGTTGTCTTTCTTATTTTTTTCAGATCCCTCATTAGATCGTCTATGTTTTTGTCTCTTAGTTTTTCTATGGCCTCTGGTGTTAAGAGGTATCCCTGTTCCATAAACCTTTTGATTATATCCCTTTTTTCCATGTTAACCCTTCCCCAACAGTTGATTTTCCTCAAGTGTTTTTTTGATTTTTTTGAGGACTGTTTTTCCGAGCAGGAGCCTTATCTCCTTTGTTCTCCCGTATCTTCCCTTTGACACAACCCTTGCATTTATAATCCCAAGCATGTCAAGTTCTGCTATAAGATCAGAAACCCTTCTCTGTGTAAGTATTTTCAGGCCCCGGTTTGAACATATTTTTTCATAAACAGAAAACACGTCCCCTGTTTCTATGTTTTTTTGCCCGTCGTCCATAAGCCTTATTACAGCAGCAAGAACTGCCTGTGATTGTTTTGGTTGTGTTCTAACAACACTGAACACCCTATCTGTGTCCAATTTGTCCTCTGCCTTATCAATATGGTCTATTGTCACCTTTTCCTTGTTTTCCCTTTCTGCAAGCTCTCCTGCTATTCTTAAAAGGTCCAATGCCTTTCTTGCATCCCCATGTTCCTGAGCAGCAAGTGCAGCACATTTTGCTATAACACCATCTTCCAGTGTGTTGCTGTTGAATGCTATGTTTGCTCTTTGAATAAGGATGTCCTTTAACTGGGTTGCGTTGTATGGTGGAAATATAACCTCTTCTTCAGACAGGCTTGATTTCACTCTTGGGTCAAGGTTTTCTGTAAAGGACACGTCATTTGATATTCCTATAATAGATAACTTTGTTTTTTTAAGGTCCTGGTTTATTCTTGTCATGTTATAGAGTATTTCATCACCTGTTTTCTTAACAAGCGCATCTATCTCATCCAGTATCAATATAACGTTCTGCTCTTTTGAATCAAGTACATCAAAAAACATCTTATATATCTGATCTGTTGGCAGACCAGTTGCAGGCACCCTTAGGCCAAGGTTTCTGGCAAGCTCTGCCAATAACCTGTACTCTGTATCTGATATTTTTTTCATCTTGCAGTTTATGTAAAGTGTTTTTATATTTTCTGATCTTTTTTCGAGTTCTGATGTAACATGCCTTACAGAAACAGACTTCCCTGTCCCAACCGTCCCAAAAAGAAACATGTTTGAAACCCTTTCCCCCCTCAAAGCAGGAGCCAGTGTCTTGGCAATCTGGTTTATTTGATCCTCTCTGTGGGGTATTTTATCTGGTATGTACTGATCTGTTAGTGTTTCTTTTTTCTTAAAAACAGACCTGCTTCCCACATAATCACTAAATATCTTTTCGAGTGTTGTTTGTGTCATTTATTCACCAAAAAACCCCATGGTTTCTATTAGAAATGTGGATTTAAATAAATTTCTAGTGGAAAATATAACACTGTTATATCTGTTTTTCACCCACACACCTTCATTACTCATGGAAAAAATAATAATAAATATAAACATAAATATTTCTATTGGAAGTATAACACTGTTATATTAATTACTTTTTTGTTATAAAAATATAATATGTATTTCCACACGAAACCATGGTGTGTGTGAAAACGTTTTTGTTTGGGTATATTATTTATATAAAAATCCCCCCAAATAAATAACATGACAATAGAAACCATGGAAAACGAAATAAAAATAACAACCTGTTTTAGGCTTTTCCTTTTAATAATCCTTTTTAATATCACCATTTTATACACAGGGGCTGTGTTGCATGAATGGGGGCATTATCTCGCGGGAACTGTTTTTTCAAACTGTGGGGGGGAAATCATCCTATTTGATACAACATTTTTTGGCCCATATACAAAACTGAACTGCCCAACCACACCCAACACCCTGTTTTTGGATTTATCTTCATTTATGCTAATAATACCTTTTGCCTTGTGTTTCCTGCTACTAAACGGGTTTCCTGAAAAAAACTACTTTTTTATAATTCTGGGAGTGGCAATTATGTCTGCATCATTAGATATACAACATTTAACAGGATTGGAAATCGCCCACATTACAAGCCTTTTTATTGGTGTTGGTGTGTACCTGTCAGGGCAATATTTGCTAACCGACAGTGTCTTTAAAAGGTTTAGGGAGAATATATAATTAATGCTGGAGTGTTAATATGGTGATGTTGTTTACAGAACCCATACCTATATTATCAATATTGGTTTTCTCGATTTCGGTAGTTGCGGTGTTGTTTTTGGTAAGGGTGTTTATATCAAACCGCTTACTAAGTAGAACCTTAAAAGAAAAACCACTTATCCTTTTAATGGGACCGCCAAAATCAGGAAAGAAAAAAATTCTAAAAAAACTTACAAACGCAAAGGTGAAAACAAAAATATACCCGTTTATAGGAAGATTCAGGGTTGCTGATGTTTTCTTAAAAAATAAAGACCACCGGCTTCTCTGTTTTCATTGCGTTACTGATCATAAAACATTAAAAAAAGAAAATATAAAACTGCTTGATAAAAAACCCAACTTTATAATTTTTGTCGTTGATGTTTCTTCAGATTTTAATAGAATAAAAAATCAAAAAGACATATTTGAAAAAAGCAAAAAAATCTATTCAGGGATACCATCAATTGCCGCAATGAATAAATACGATACAGCTGTAAAAACAAAAGAAATCAGAAAACTATTTGGAAAGGGCATGATCACAACCCCATTGACCGAGGAAACAGGAATAGTGCAGCTAAGGGAGAAAATGGAAAAACTAATAACCTAAACACAAAGCAAACCAATTTCACTGCTAGATTTCGTTTTTAAACAAATTTAAATAAAACATGATAAAAGTATATGGTAATAACATGAGATTGTTAGTGATAGCAGATATCCATGGAAACCTTGAAAAACTAAAGGAAGTCTTGGAAAAGACCAGAAAAGAAGCATTTGATGTGGTAATATGCCCGGGGGATTTTACAGACATGTATACTATCCCCACAGAGTTTTCTCAGCTTGATGTGGGCACACTTATTCTGCAAAAAATACTAACCTTGAAAAAACCAACCCTGTGTGTTCCTGGAAACCACGACCCATATGAGATATTGGATGTGTTTAATGATTATAACGTAAATCTACACAGTAAAATAAAAAAAATAAAAAACACAACATTTGTTGGGTGGGGGGGCGCACCAACACCATTTGACACCATATTTGAGCCGTCTGACGAAGAAACAAAAGAAAATCTAACAAAACTCGGAAAAAAACTAACCCCCCAAAACTTTGTACTTGTTGTTCATGAACCCCCAAAAAACACAAAACTGGATATAATTCGTTCAGGAAAACATGTTGGATCTCCTGTTATAAAGGAGTTTATCATAGAAAAACAACCCACAATTACAATAACAGCACACATACATGAATCACCAGGATTAGACAATATAAACAAATCACCTGTTTTTTATCCAGGCCCTGTATTCGAGGCTTGCTACGGAATTGTTGAAATAAAAGGCAAAAAAACAACCTGCGAAACAAAGAAAATCTAATTAATACCCTTTAATACATCCATTATATCCTCAACACTTTCCAATCTGCAAACAGCCAGTGGTATATTTTCAACCTCTGCTATCCTTTTTGCCACATCATCCACAACAGTTAATCCATGAAGAACAACCAGGGCCGGATGTAAATTAGTTAGTTTGATAGCAACCATGGGGGTTCTGCCAGTGGAGACCCCTGTAAAAACAAGAACCCTTTGTGTTGTTATGCCATACAACTTAATCAACTCACTAAAACACAGCTCTGTGATGGCTTTTAATGAATCAATAACAGTGTACCCGTAAATATCCTGGTTGAATACCCTTCCCTTTACCAAAAAACTAGCATTTATTTTTTTGCAAAAATCATATGCAGTGATGCCGCTGGAAAACTCCCTTATATCAATAATGGCATTGGAAAGAGGCTGTGACTGTATGTTTTTTGCAAAGCTTCTTATAACATGACCACCCCTTTTTGCATCTATGAGAAGCAGAGACATGATATATTTCTGTATAACCTTCACGCCAGGGCTCTTTCTCCTTCCAGATTCATAATCAGAAACAACAGAGCTTGTTATACCCAACTCATTTGCAAGCTCTTTTTGTGATATCTTGAATATGTTTCTCCACTTCTTAATGACCCTTTCAGGCTGTTCAGACAACACAATCTCCCCAACAATGTCTTTTGCCAACCGTTCTTTTGCAAGAGAAAATTCATTAATTGATTCGTCAACCACTTGACCCATATTCGATAATTGGTATAAATGTATTTAAAACTTTATGTTTGCCAAAAACAAAATAAAAACATGAAAACCTATGCAAAAGGGTCGCGCGCAGAGAGAGAAATTTTGCATTACCTTAACCACAAAGGATTCAGCTGTGTGAGGGTTCCCTCATCCGGGGGTTTCATTTCCCCATTAGATGTTCTGGCAATAAAAAAAGGCCTTATCCTTGCCTTTGAAATAAAAAACCACAAAACAAAACCAAGGTTAAATAAAAAACAGCTGTCCTCCTTTTCTGAATGGTGCAGAAGAGCAGGTGCTTTGGGTTTTGTTGCGTGGAGAAGAACAACACCCCCCAATCTAACAGCTTCTGAAAGATGGCTGTTTTTAAGAATCAATGACGCTGAACAAGGCAATTACGAGGATGACAACTGGATAGAAAGAAACATGCTGCTCAATGCTCTGGATATATAATTATGAAAAAGATTTATACACCCATCTTAATATAATTGTCATAACCGTTATACTTATCCTGATATTACTATCAACCCATGACCCAGAACTGCAAAGATGTGTCGAAGAAAAAAAGACTTCTTTGCCACCACCCTTCCGTGGCTATATCAGTGTAAGATTTAAATCAGAATTCCACTGGTCTCTGACCGGTGGTTCCAAACAAGGCAATCGC
>CAYNRQ010000012.1:0-23118 GCA_964399875.1 uncultured archaeon | reverse complement strand
AGAGCAAATAACATCGCGATGTATCCGGTGCAGATATGCGTGCCTTGGTGTTTGTTTCAACACCAGCACATGCTGTGCACCAGTGAATATTTATATACATTTCTGCAAATTATATTATGCCAAAAGAAGAGGAATTAGGGAAGATATCAAAGAAAAGCGGCGGCGAGTTCTACAATAATCTACCTAAAGGGTACAAGCGAGGCCGGACAAAATATATTGTTGTGACTGGTTCTGTTATATCCGGAGTAGGTAAGGGAACCTTTAGTTCTTGTTTGGGTAACCTGTTGAAAATGAAGCATGGACTGAAGGTAGTCCCCATAAAATTAGAAGGGTACTTGAACTATGATTCCGGGACGCTTAACCCATACAGGCATGGTGAAGTGTTTGTTCTGGATGATGGAACAGAATGTGATCTGGATCTGGGAACTTATGAAAGAATGTTAAATACAAATCTGACAAAAAACAGTTTTGTAACAGCAGGCAGGATATTCAAAACAATAATAGATAAGGAGCGGGCTGGTAAATACCTTGGAAGGGATGTGCAGTTTATACCACATGTTACAGGCGAGATAAAGAATCTATTAAGAAGGCTCGCTTTGAATTCTGACGCTGATATTGTGATGATAGAAATTGGTGGTACAGTTGGTGATATTGAGAATTCATATTTTCTTGAAGCGATGAGGGAGCTTGGTCATGAGGAAGGTAAGGAAAACGTTTGTTTCATTAATGTTGTTTACATATTGGAGCCCGGCTCCCTTGGTGAGCAGAAGAGCAAGGCAGCCCAGCTGGGTCTGAGGACATTAATGGGTATTGGCATACAGCCCAACATGGTGGTTTGCAGATGCGAACACCCTGTTATCAACGCAATAAAAGAGAAAATAAGCATATACTCAAATGTTCCTGTTTCCAGGGTTATTGATATTTTTGATACCAAGAACATTTACAAAGTTCCATTGCATCTTGCGGGTTTGGGTGTAGATGATATGATTTTTGAAATATTGGGTATGAAAAGGGTGGTCAAACCCCACGCGAACTTTTTGAACTGGAAGCAACTGGCAAAAAAAACAGACATGGCAAAAGAAAGGTTATTGATTGGTATAGGGGGAAAATACACAAATGTGCATGATTCCTATATGAGCATAATCAAGGCGCTTGAACATACTACCCCGTGTTTTGGTTTCAGTGTTGATATAAAATGGATAGAGACTACAGGCATTAGTTCTGAGAAGGATGCAAAAAAATATATGCATGATATAAACGGATTGATAATTCCTGGGGGGTTTGGTGTGAGAGGTGTTGAAGGTAAAATAGAATGCATAAAATATGCAAGAGAAAACAATATTCCTTTTCTTGGTCTCTGCCTTGGCTTTCAGCTTGCTGCAATAGAATTTGCAAGAAATGTGTGCGGCATCAGAGACGCCAGTTCTACTGAAATAGATGCAAAGACAAAAAACCCCATCATATGCATCTTGCCTGGTCAGGAAAGCGTAAATAATCTTGGCGGTACTATGCGGCTGGGTGGATATGACATGTTATTAAAGAAGGGCTCTCTGGCATACAAACTCTACAAAAGCGCAAAAGCGAGAGAGAGGCACAGACACAGATTTGAAATGAATCCGAAATACATTAAAGCGCTTGAAAAGAATGGTCTGGTTTTTTCTGGAACATCTGTTAATGGCAAACTGATGGAGATACTGGAGATCCCGAAAAATGATTTTTATTTAGCAACACAATATCATGCGGAATTTACATCAAAGCCGTTGGAGCCAAATCCGCTTTTCAAAGGTTTTGTTGAAGCTGCAATAGGATACAAAAAAAAGAAATAGTCCTTCTATTCTTTATATTTTCTTTTTAGCAGATCCTTTATCCTTTTTGCTGTTTTATCTCCAAAACCATTCACCTTTTTCAGTTTTTCCTCTGATGCCCTGAATATCCTTTCAGGGGTTTTGAAGTGCTCCAGAAGTTTTTTTGCTCTTGATGTGTTTATGCCTGGCAGGCCTGCAATCAGATACTCCTGCTGCTGTTTAAGTGTAAAGGCCTTTTTGTTGCATCTTATTGATGCCTCTTTCCTGTCATCAATCTGTTCTCTGTGCGCTATCCAGTATATCTGTGATGCTGTTTCTCTTGAATTCTGAGTCCATATTATGGGCATGCTGTAATCCACGGCTATACATGCCAGAGCCCCTCTTATAGCGTTTGTGTGCATGTTTCTGTTCAGAAAAAGAACATCCGGATTTCCCTCCATTATAAGGATTGGTTTTTCAAAGGTATTTGAAAGGTTCTCAAGCTGGTTAAACAGCCTCTTGTCTATTATTGATTGCAGAAAATCATTCATGGTTTTTCTTTCTACACCCACCTGATCAGAGCAGATATAGTCCCCAACCTCCAGCTGTTTTGGAGTGATAAGTATGTCATATTCCTTTAAATGCCTTGTAACATTGGAACTGGACTCTCTATGATCTACAAATACCATGGGCCTGTCCAAAGGAAGCGCCTTCTGTATGTTTTTCATAATTACTCCTGTGGGTTTTAATTATTTATAAGCACTTTTATTAATCCATCAGATGCGGGTCTTTTCTTATTAAATACGTAACAATGAAAGGGAAGATGATTGTGGTGGTCAGTGCCATAATAACCAGACTGGAATATAGTTCGATGGGAATAATGCTGTTTCTAAATGCTATAAGAGCCAATGCCATTCCTATAGCACCTCTGCTGTTCATTCCCCATCCTATTAGTAGAAGTTTTCTGAATCTGAAATGATTAAAGGGTTTTGTAAGAAATGTTCCGATCAGTTTCCCTGTTATTGCAATTATTATAGTGATTAGCAAAGTTAGGGGGTCTAACATAAGGGAATTAAGATCAAAGTGAATACCTATAGAAACAAAGAAAAAAGGAATTACTGCCAGCATTAACAGCCTTTCTAAGCTTTTTACTGCATTGTGTTTCCTGCCTATCTTTTTATGTACCATTATGCCGGTAAAGAATGCTATGATTGCACCGACTATAAGCAAGTCTTCAATAAAATAACTGCCGAATGCATATGTTATCAAGACAAAAAACAGCAATCCGAGAATGTCATCTATAATCCCGGCCCCCATCATTGCTGCTCCCAGCCTTGTTTTTATTTTATTCAGTTCCAACAGCACCCTTGCTTTGGTTGCTTCTGCTGTTATGCTAAGACATAAACTGACTATCAATGAAACCATTAAGGAGAATCCCAGCATCATAAATACTGCAAAACCGAGCAAGAACGGGATTAACCATGCAAATACTGCGATATATACAGCATCTTTTTTTTCTTTATAAAAAAAGGTCCAGGAGGTTTCTAAACCGGCTATGAACATCAGGGAGACAAGAGCAATATCGCCCAAGGCAAAAAGAAAATTGCTGTTTGACTCAATGAAAATTTCTTTCATCGAAGGCACATTTAATACCAGGCCAAACAATATCAGAGCGACTACATTTGGTATCTTTATTTTTTTAAATATGAAAGAGAATATAAACGAGAAAAACAATACAAAGGCTATTGTAGCAATAATGTCCATAATTAATAATAATATCAGGACTAAATAAAATTAATGTGAAATGCTTTATGTGGTTTATTTGGCTGTTTCACAGCTGTGAGTCAGCAAGTGCAGATTATTAAGCTGATTCACATTGATTGTAATTGAATCCGACTGGTGTTATGCTGATTATATCTCTGTTATCAAACCGAACATACTCCAAATTATTTATTAACCTCTGAATAATAATTATACATGAAACCCTTTTCAGAGCAGACAGGCAATCATCTCAAAAAACAAGGGGTGGGGAGATGTCCTGTGTCTCCCATGAGGCACGAAAGCATTTACAGAAAAACTTTATTTTTAGCACTTGGTCTGGTTCTTGTTCTGGCCTGCGGTGTGAATGCACTGCCTGAACCAAACGTAACCTTTATACCCGATGGTTTCTCTGCAAACGCCAGTTTTATTGCTATAGCAGATCCTGGTGTTTATGATGATTCTGTCAGAGTCATGTGGTTTTTTACTGGCATGTCATGGAATAAGACATCCTATGCTCACGGTCTTTTCCCGAGGATGGGGGGCAAATGGTTCTGTTATTTTTCCAATGATGATAAAACAAGCACTTGCGGACCTTCTCCGTTCAATGCTTACTCAAGGTATCCTGGTTCAGCACAGTATCACAACTACACTGTTATTTTAGTAACAGTCACTAATAGTTCTGTCGGAAACAGCAGCATTAAAAAGAATGTTGGGGGCATAACTATTACACCCACTGTGTTTATAGATACAGATAATACAGCCCATGTCAGGGTTGATACCTCCCCGTTAGCGGACAGTGTTACTTATGATGTCTATACAGAAAACATGACCCTGGTAAAATCAGGTAATCTGAACTATAACCCAGCACAATTTGCACATATCGGCAACATCGCATTAAGCAATGCCAATTACTATATCGCATTCAAGGCCAATTGTTCGAACTGCGGCAGTGGGGGTTTGCATTTGAGTGATTATGGTGGTCATCTGGAAAAGATAGTTCTTGTGCCCACGTCAGGGGAGTGTCCTCCTTGCCCTGGACAGGGTGTTATAACAGACGACCTGATTATAGATGCTGTTAATGAAAACCCTATGATTTACATGGGCCAGGTATGGAAAAGGTCCAGCTACAAGATAAAAAATATAGGCAACAGGATATGGACCAGCCTTTCCGCAAGGGTTCCAACCGATATTTCATCATACCTTAGTGTTACCCCGCAAAGTGATAGATTAGAACCGAATCAGACCATCTTCTTTGAAGTGGCTCTTAGGAATATACAGACCAGCATGGATATAAATACCAATGTTGATCTTTATGCGAACTCCAGCCTTTTAGGCCAGATACCAATAAGTATAAAGGTCAGTGTTATGGACCAGTGTCAAAGCAGCGGTAATGGCGGCGGCCAATGCGATGCTGGTATCTTGTCAATAGATCCTGTTATCTGGGCAGATGATTTTGTGATGAACCAGGAGGTGGCCTCAAAAACATTTACCCTGACAAACAATGGGGAAACAGCAATAACAAACATCATGTCAACGGACACCCTTCAGGGTGTTGCCAGTATAACAACACCAACATCAATAGAGGCCGGCGGTTCAGGTGTGGTAACAGTGTCCCTTGACCCGAGCTCGCCCGGATACTACAGCGGGATTATAACCATAAGCAGCAGTGCTGGTTCTAAGAAGATTGCTGTTAGTACTAGATTCTTTAAAGATTTGCCATCTTCTCTGGACAGTTTGGAGCAAGGATTGGAGAGTGTGCTTAATTCTCTAACACAGAATCAGAGGAATGCCTTATCAAGTATAACAAACAATATATACTCTGATATAGAAACCGCAAGATCATATTTCACTGAAAACAAATACCAAAAAGCCAGTGACAAATACAATGAATTAAACGCCAAGATTGGTCTGATAAGTGATGTGGCTGTTCTTATAAGCGGTGAGCCTTTGCCATATCCGCCAGATGGGGGGGATATGACAATAGTGCTGATAGGTATTGTTATTCTGGCTGCCGGCGTTGGGGGATGGTTTTTCCTCAAGAAATTCAAAAAAGGCGGGAGAGGGAGAAGCAAAGAAGAGGAATACGAGGAGGCAGAGAAAGAGCTTGAAGAGGAATTTTAGACTTTCTCTAATTTATGGAAATCAGACTCTGCTGGGCCTGATTTATTGTATGCAAAAAACAACAGTATAACTACTACTGCAACTACTATTATAATTATAATCCATGAGTTCTTGCTCCAGAAATTATCCGTGTGCTGATAGTCCTGCCCTGCATCCGGAACTGCTCCTCCTGCATCTGGCTGTTGGGGCTGGCTTCTGGCAGAATCCAGGGTATCCCTTAAATTGCCATAATCATCAAGATCATGCCCATAGCCTGAATTCCTGTATGTGTTATACCAGTTATCCAATGCATTATCAGCATTATTCGCAACATTCTGATTGCCTGTGTTGTTTATTATATTGTTCACGTCCCTTGTTGGGTCTGTTAACATTTCGTTGGTTGAGAGATATGCTGTTGCTGGTTTTGCATTTCCGTTTGTTTTTGCTTTGACTGTTATCTCGTACTGGCTGCTCGCACTGCTGGGTGCTACAGTAAAGGTTATGGTTCTTTCTTCATTGGCACCTACACTTATATTTAGTGGCTGGAATGTTGTCTGTGTGCTTGGTGATATGTTTATGCTTGTGCTAAATACCCTTTCTTTATCCCCGTTCTTTATTGTGAATCTGTATTGAACAGATTGCGTTCCCCTTACATTAGTAGCAACAGGGAACAAGGAAACAGTGAATCCTGGGTTGTCTGGTATAGTGTCAGTGACTATAAGCTTTCCCTGTGCTTCATGTGTGCAGGAGTTCAGATTGCAGTCCCTTACAGTGCCTCTCACAGTAAAGGTGTGCTGGCCCTTTGTCTGGGGGGCCTGCACATCAAATACAAGGGTTTGCGCTGGGCTTGTGCTTGAGGTTGATACAATATCTGATGGTGGGATTATATTAAGGCCTTCGGCTGTCAGGTCTATAACAAGGTCTGCGTGGGATTGAACAAAAAGGGTGTAATTAACCCACTGGCCTGGTGTGGCATACTTTATGCTGTTTTGAAAGCCGATGGAAAGGATATCCACATGGGAGTTTATAATATCCCAGGGTTCTCGGTCTCCTGGGTCAGAAACCACATCCACATCAGGTATGCTTGAAACACAAACGCCGCCCCTGAACTGTCTTGACACACCCAGGGATGGTGCTGATAAATATATGGTAAAGTTAGAGCACTGACCTTCCCTTTTTCCGATGCCTGAAAAGCATACAGGCGTTATAACCGTGTTGTTCTCATCTGTCCTTATTCTTGTCTCTGTTATGCTGCATTTCCAATCACTCTGGCATACAATAATGTACTCTTCTATGCCTGTGTTTAAAACATCAGAATCATCCGGCAGTATTATGTTTATGCATTTTTCAAGCTCTTCCGGGGCCAGTGTGAAGTAAATGTTATCACTGGCCTGCAGGGCAAGGGCAGGAACTGAAAAAACAAGGAGTGCAAGAAGTGCAAGAAGTGGTGCTTTCATGTAATAATATTATTGGTTTATTAATAAAAAACAGTAATTATACTCTAGATACGCATTTGCCTTTGGTACAACATATGAATTCTCTTGTTCCATATTCATTTGAAAACCAATAATAACTGTAATATTTTTCACCCTCGCACCCTACCCCAACAAATCCGCAGAGTTCACCATCATATGTATTTTCACAGAGTGCTTTTTTTTCTTCGAAGAACTCCTCATATGTTTGGGGCTTGATTTTGCCTATTATGGCAGACTCTGCTAATCCATAAATCTCATATCCACCGTATTCATTATCAAGCTTTATGTCATAGGTATGATCATACATCACATTTGTCACTGTTCCTGTTTTATATTCAGTAGCAACTAAGAACTCGATGTGATCATCTGTATTATATTTATAGCCTGCGGAGCTTTCGCCTGTTCCGGTTTTTCTAATTGTGAATGTTCCTAGGGCGGTTGTGCCAGCACAGTTCCCTGATTTTATGCTGCCTGTTATGGCGCCCCCGCTAAGCTGCCCTTCCAATCTTAGGCCACTGCATTGGATGCCTTCTATATTGAGAGTGCCTTGCAAGACCACTTTTCTGTCTGTGTTGATGCTGCCTGTTAGCTCACCCCAGCCAGTCCCCAGAGTGAGCGTGCCTGTGTTGGATGGTTGTGTAATGGTTGCCTGTGTTACTTTTTTATTAAATGTTTGTGGTCGTGTGAATTGGAGTTCTAGATTATAGGATCCTGCTATGTTATCTATAGGCCCCTGGGCTGTTCCGCTCTCATCTCCTGTGCATATCCCGTCCTCGTTTGTATCAGGCCATATATGAACCACCTTGCTTCCTGTTGGTGTTCCCAGATCACCGCTGGTCTTTGCATTAATGTATTTGTCTTCGCTTGTGTAGCAGTAAAGTTCGAATGTCCATGTTTCCTTTTGCTTTATATCGTCTATGCTTATGTCAAAGGACCCTCCTGTATGCTCAACACCACTATATGTAACAACAGGGTAATTACACCCAGAGCCGGCTGTTATCTTGATATTCAGGGTATCCCTTCTGTCTTTACCATACGGTGTTGTGTCAGGGTATCTGTTGCAGGCAACATTTCCTGACTGAAGTGGCTTGTTGCCGTTTATTAGGATGTTAAGGGCTCCCTTTCCTGTTCCTGTTGCCTTTTGCCACGCCTCTCCCACCTTCTGCCATCCGCTGCCTATCTCCATTCCTAGACCGCCTATACTCCTTCCTATACCCTTTGCTGAATCTATGAAGTTGTTTATGTAACCAAAATCCAGACAGCTTGCTATGCTGTTAAAGCATCCCTGCGCGTTGTCCTTGCATTTTCCTGTATCAACCTGGTGCTGGTAGACCTCTATGCACATCTCCATCTTTATGAATCTCATCTCCATCTCCACCATCTTCAGCTGAAGTTCTTTAATCTTTGATATCATCTCGCACATGTTCGCTAATGACTGTATAACCGTTTGTGTTGTTACGCTCATTGCTTTTACACCTTCCCAGTATTGGTTTCCATCGAAGTTTGTAAACAATTCCTTTCCTCCTGGCCTTGCTGTTGACCAAGGATCTTCTTTCAGACCCTTTGTGTTCAGGTCACCTGCTACAAATGCAGGGACTATGAATGTCATTGCAATCATTGCGATTGTTGTGAATAGTATTAGTTTTATGCACTTTTGCCACATCTCTATTAGTTCTTCCATCAGGGCTATGGTGTCGTACATCTTGCCCTTTAATCTGCCAATAGCATCCTGCATGATGTCGTAAAGCGATCTTATCTTCTGTGTTATCTCTATCTTTGGATATGATGCTGTAAGGGTCTTTGTTTCCCTCGCTCCTGTCATTCCATTTGTATAGCTTATGAAAAGTGAGAGTGTGTTGTTCAGGTAAGAGTATGTTTCTCCTTTTGAGCATTCATAAATTCTTGGTATAACAAGGGTGCAGTTTACTGTTGAATTCTGGGTACCGAAAACCCTTTTTTGCAGGCAGGTGAGGTAAGGTGCATCATTGCCGCCAAGCTTTCCATAATAGTGCTCCACCATCATGCCTGATGGCTGGTTCTCTACATGGGCCTTTATGTTCACTCTTTGCGATATCTCACATGAATCAAAGTGCACAGGTGCAACTGGCTTGTCTATTACCAGTCTTATACCGTCTTTTGACATGCATGTCCCGTTCGGGTTATATGTCGGGTCATAATCACAGTAGTAGCCTGGGCCAAAATCAGGGTCGTCTGCACATGCACAGTCTATACAGCAGTTGGACCCGTCTTCACCCAGATCTGCTTCACAACCATAAAGCCCACAGTGCCAGGTTGGTGCAATAATAATATCATCAACATCTGCCTCTATCTCCTTGGTTATCATCTCCTGTGAACCATCAGGGAACGATACTGATAGCCTTAGTTTATTGGGGCCTATGACATAGTAAGGCAAAGAACATCCCTCTATCTCAGGTATGCTTAAGATGCAGTCATATAATCCTGTGTTGTAGCCCATTGATTGTGGTGTGCACTGGATATTCCATCCCTGTATGTCATCGTTTATAAGGAAGTAATAGTAGTTGAGCTGCGTGTTCGTGGGTGAATTCAATATCCTTGCTGTTATCTTAACCTGATGGGTTGTTTTGCAGTCTGTTAAGTTCTGTGGTGTTACGGAATCAATAACCAGTTTAACATCGGTTTCGGGCTGGCATCCCTTGACACTGTCGCAGTAGTCCCCTGGATTTGGACATCCACAATCCAGGCAGCAGGTGTCTGATGTCTCATCCGGGGTTTGACATCTCTGATCACCGCAAATAGACGGTGGTATTAACACATCTGTAAATGCTGATGTTAGATCCTTTGTTATGGTTCCTGAACCGCCGTTACTAAATGTTACTGCGAATCTTATCGAATTGCTTCTTATAACATATCTATATGTGCGGTTGTAATTGGTTATTATATCAGCCGGTATTGTGCAGTTGTATTCAAAACCGGTTGAGGCGCCGCCAGAGCATGTAACGGTTCCTGACGCGCCTGGCAAGAATCCTGTGCCATAAGCACTGTCATATGTTATGTTGCCAAGGGTATAATAGGTTCCTCCTATAGTTAAATCAGAAGGTGCGTTGTTTATCTTGGCCGTGAGCTTTATCACGTTTCCTGAGGAGTTGTATTTGATCTGGGGCGGAACGCTAAGGACCTGAAGGTTTATAGAGGATTCTACCCTGCACATGCTTGTATCAATACTGCAGTAATAGCCTTCTGCACATTCGCAGTTGTAATCTATTCTTGCCTCAGAAAATTCTGCACTAAGCTCCTTTGTTATTGTTGAATCCCCATCCCTGAACGATAATGTGAAATTAAGCATGTTTGGACCAATAGCATAGCTTCCTGCTCCGCACTGGACATTTGGGTTAAGGGTTACAGGGCATGTATAAACAGACGGCCCTCCGGTGCATGTGACACTGTAAAGAGTGTCGTTTAAAAGAAGATTGCCATTAATAGAAGAAGGCAGGTTTGATGGCGGGTTGTTTATCCTTGCCATTATATCCATGGTAAATGGATTTGTGCAGTCTGATACAGGCTGTGCTGAGGCCCTTGTAACATCCAGTGCTATGATTGTTTCGTTTCTGCACTCCCCTGAGGACGGGTCTTCCTCGTTTGGCAGGTCACAGTAGCTTCCTTCTGGACAACCGCAGTCATAACAACAGCTTGACTGTGTTTCACCAAGGTCCATCTCGCAGTCATTGTTGCCACAAGTGAATTCAGGATTCAGATTAAGGGTTACAGCGCCTGCGATTCCGCTTGTCGTATTGGACAAAACAAAATAATAATCCTTGTTTATGACTGTTATATCATTTGATGGCCGTGCTGCTTGGAATGCTGGCGGTGATTCCTCTATATCTGCTGATGAAGCACCAAGAGCATACAGCGCATCTGCTGTCTTAAATGTTACATTAGAAACCCAGTTGAATGGTATCATCTGCTTGTTATTAATGAAGTTTTTTATGGGTTCAATCATTTTTAATGAGGATGCGTGCAATTCTATATCATCCAGTTCATAGCCGAAAACATCGAAAATGTTGTATTCTTTTCTCTTTATTATGCTCCAGTACCCAACCCAGTTCACTCTTCCGTTAACATCCTCAAGCTTTGCTATAATAAGAATATTTGCTACCTGTGGATATGTTGAAACGCCGGCTTGTTCTGATATGTCACTCCATGAAAGCTCTGTATCTGCCCACTCGTCGAAGCTCTGTGGTGCTAGTTTTGCACAGCTTAGGGGGCTAAGGTTCCTGCATTTGTAGAGATATATCTTTTTAATATTGTATGCCAGGGTGGCACTGTTTATTGTGATATGGACCTTTACATTAGTCCACCCTATATCGTCAGGGTCCTGTATTATGGTTATCTGCTTGTTGATCATGTTCTCTGGACTTATCTGAACAGTATCCTTGACCTCGCCATTAAATATTATGTTTATGTGTGTTGCAGAAGTTACTGGCAGCATTAATAGTAAATAACATACTGCTATTGCGAATGTTTCCAATCCTGTTATCTTGTAATCCATATTGCACCTATGCTATCACATCTGAATATGCCTTTATGCATGGAAGGTTTGAGGTATCATAAGGTTCTTGGGATACAGGACCTATACCACATTTACCCAAAACCGATGTGAATATACCTACCTGCTCCACAATTGTGCTGTTATCTGTAAGCCCCTGGAATTCATAGTTGTAAGGAAGGTATATGTAAAGGTCTGTCACTTCTTCTGATACAGGATACCCCTGTATCGCAAATCCACCATATCTTGTTTCCAGGGTTGAGCTCATCAGCGTGCCTGAGATTGAGTAATAACCTGGGGGTATAAACCTCTCTGTTCCCATGCCTGTTTCATAAAACCTGTTGTACGCATCTCCCTCCGGAACCCTGTAGAATGTTATCAATGCTGATTCATCCCTTTCTGTGTCAGCATCCAAAGGCTTGACATCGCCGGCACTTATCCAGTACTCACTTGTCACCGCGTTGTTAGCTATGTTAACCTCATAAAGATGTATGTTCATTACAGGATACTTTCTAAGGGTGATTGTGGCATTTTCCAAATCATCTGATGACATTGGTTCATCATAGATCTCATAGCCTTCCTTATATACGTTAAGAGGGGCTATACCGCAAGGTCCTGTTGTGGATAAAACACCATTTTCTTCTGTTCTTCCTAAAAGACAGTCTGAATAGCCCACAGCAGCGTATGGCACTGGGTTGCCGTCAGTGTCCTTCACTGCTACCTTTATCGGACATCCTGGGGTGCTGCATATAAGCTCTTGGTCTTCTGGCGTGTAACCCCCTATTCCTTGTGTCCAGTCCCCCGGCTTGTTGTTGTATATATAAACATGATAAGCAAATGTGAATATGTTGTTGGTTAGTGGGTCCTTGACCCTTACAATAACAGGGTAATTAAGGGAATAGTAAACAACAAGTGGGTCTGATATGCATGTGCTAACAAACGGTACTGGTTCTGCCATGGCTATTATGGGGTTTGGTGTAAACTGGAAGTTGCTCTGTGTTAGCTCAAAGCTGTCTGGCAGGTGGAAGGTTATGTCCAGATCAGGGTATGTTTTTCCGTTAACATCTGGCAATGCATATTTGGGATAGCTTGAGTTGTACATTATATTCAATGGAACCTTGTCCTGCATGTAGGTATGCGCCAGTGTTGATTCAATGGTTTTCTCCATCTCTGGTTTTACATCCCACCATGTCTTGAAAACAGAATCACCGCATTCTAAAAGATAAACAAACACAGGCACTGCGTGGGATCCGGATTCAATAGGTGAAATAAGCATGGATGAGAGGGTGAAGTATTCAAAATATCTGTTTGAACTGGCAAGGGAAACAAAACCGTTTGAAAAATCATATATATCACCAAACATGGTTGGTATATTAACCACATATGGTTCCCTTATTTGATAATTCATCACCGTGGTCGGCATATTAACAGTCACTGTTAGCTGGTTGCCCCTAAGGTCTAAAGCAACGTGGGGATCTCCTATAGCAACATCCTTTCCAGAGAATGAGGATTCCAGGCTCGCTTTATGGTTTTGTAAATAGTTTTCTATTCCTTCAAGAAGATTTGCCTGCACATCGGGTATTGTTTTCTGGCCATTGTATTGCCAGTATGGTACATTATGCCCTAGAAATTTAACAGGATTGGAGAATGAATTATCATTAAGGTATCCGCCATACATGCTCATATTCATCATTATATCAGCCACAGCAGCCCTGATAAAGTTGTTTACCGTGCTCTTAACAACACCCATCTGTTTCTCCACTGCTGGTGGAATGACTGATGGTCCTATCAAGCCGCTTGAAAATGCATAGAATATAGCTATGACAGCAATAATTATTATACCGAGTATGACAGTAAACTCCACCTGACCCTTTCTCATAATAATTTATTAGGTTAGTTTATTTATATTATATTGTATTTATTTTAGTGCTATTATCAGCTGGGCCCTGAGCCTGTATTCCCCTGTTGCCGTGATCTTTCTTATCTCTTCACTGGCTGCCCATTTTGATATCTTGGCTGTTTTCAGGGTGGAATCGCCTATAGATATCTTTAGCGGCTCCCCTGTTGATGATCTTGCTACAAAGCCGACAGGCTCTACTGTAAACAGATACCTGAAATTCTTTCTTATATCCCTGAATCTGGAAATATATTCATTTATTGACTCGTTTGCTATGGTCAAGCAATTGGGGCCTGATTTTCCGCATCTGTATTCTGTCTGAAAAAAACCGCATCTCGTAACGTCTGAAACAAGCTTGCACTGAATGTCTGTGTAGCCAGTATCTGTTCTTAGTATAGAAAGCAAAAGGTTGTGTGCATACATATGCATGTATTCATCCTGGCTTATTGTCCTTGCAAAGGACAGCAGAAACAGAGCCAGCCCTCCAAATATAATGATCAACAGAACAACCAGTATTATGTTTATTTGTGCCTTACGCATAAACACCAACCCTGATAAATCCAATGTCCACCCTGCTAAAAACCCCTGTGGAAAGGGTGTATCCTATTCTTCTGTATACATTCACAGGCAGATCGTATGTTACGTTTTTTTCATTCTTTGTGCAGAATTCCCAGTAGTTGCAGTCAGGATAGTTAGACCATGTACATTCTGTTTTTGGTTTACCGTCAAGAACCGTTATCTCTATGTACCAGTCATAACCGAATATCTTTTCAAGCTCCCCGCATAATTCAGGGCCAAGTGATTTGAGTGCTGTGAGTTTCCCGTCATCAAACATATAATCGTCCTTAACAAGGAGAGGAGAGTGCGATAGGTGCTTTGTTAAGAAGAGAACCCTGCTTGATGCGTCCTTTGTTTCTTCTGCTTTTAGCTGGGCGAAGTGCCATCCTGAGAGGAAGATTATAATTACAACTATTATAACCATCACAAAAAATATCATGACTATATATTCCATTATCTGTGCCTGGGATTTCTTATACATATATGTATTCACATCCTTTGTCTACAAGCTCCTGATACTGTGCCCTTGCTTCATTCAGTTTGTTTTTCAGTTGCATTAATAAGGGAAGATTTTTATAATAGTTCTCATTTGAGAGTATGTTTGAGATGGAGTCCTGTCCGCCAAAGTAAAGGGTGTCTGCAAGGTTTTTATATGGAATAACACATTCTGTCCAGTTGGTGTTTGCCTGCAGCCTGCCGGAAATAAGAACAGATCTCTGTGCCATTACTTTGCTCATTATTTTCATCCTGTTTCCAAGGATCTTGTTTTTATACTTGAAAAGCTCTTCTGCCCCTATTCCATAAATACTTACACTATCACCGCCTATTATTGCGGAAACAAGGTCCAGCGGATCCTTGTAAATATATGTTTCTGCTGAACCGTTTATGTAAAAATTACCAATATCTGTCTGGCTTGGAACTATGCATATTCCCTTATCCGCAAAACCATGGCGGCAGGAGCTTGATACGGTCACAAGTCTGTATTTCTCCTTGTCCATACCGGCTGTGCATTTTGAGAAGCCAACACCACCATGCTGCTGGTTCAGGATGTTCAAAAAGTCATATCTCTCGCATGGTTTTCCACCGCACAGATTCTCATCCAGGTTTATGCCGTCACAAAAACCAAATGTTACCTTTGGCCTGAAATTGGTTGTGTCAGGAAGTGTCTTTGTTATATTCTTCATCATATCCCATATTTCCTCGGTGTTTTCCAGGGGATTAAAAATTATTGTCATATCAGGAACAGCCTCAACAAAATCAAATTTCCACCACCCATAATCCAAATCCAGCCTCTCTATAAATATGTTGTCTCCCTGTGCAAAGAAAAGCGGGGTCATAACTATCATACTGCTAACACTGGATCTCAGTTTCGGGGGTTCTGCCGTGCCCTCAAAATACAGGTCAAACTCAAGCTTTGAGAATTGTGAAAAGTTTATAGGAATTCCTGTTAAATAAACATCCTGTGCTGTTTTCTTGAATGCCTTTAGGATTAGAACCCTTTGTGTATCCCTTTGCATCTCTGAGTATACAGCAGAATAGTAAATCAGGAAGTACAGAATAAACACTGATGCTATTATTCCGAATATTATCCTAAACAACTTATATATACTGATCACTGTATCACTCTATCTGATTATTTCTATACCAACATGATCTCCATTGTTTTGCATGTATAGTTCTACACCTGATTTAATGCAGAAGTTGCTTGCTGTTTTAAGATGTGGTATATTATAACCGCTCTGGCCTAAACAATGGAAGTACCATAAATTATAACTTTTTTCCATTATCATGTCTTGTATTATCTCGTCTGGATCCCAGCCTCTGGCGGTGTTTGGTTCTGGATTAGAGGGGTCAACAAAGCAGAATTTATTGTCTGATGGTATTAACAGGGTGTGGGACTTTCCTGCCCCTTCAGACCAGACATATATCTCCTCGACCTGGGCCTTTATATCATTTATGGCCTTTTGTGTCTGTGTTTCACTACTGTAACAGAAAAATCTTGTTATTGAATCCATTCCAAAAGCAAGTACAAACACTATCACAATAACTGCAAATATTATTGCAAAAACCATTCCCACATTCATATTAGATAATTAGTATTAACTGTTAATATTATTAAACAGAACAAGGTGTTTATATTGCCTCTATCTCTATACTAAAGCTTTCATCACCATATAGAGTAGGTGATGTTGTGTCTGTGCAAATCGATTCTTTACAGACTATTGCCTTGAATTTGTATATGCCTGATTGTGCATCTGTTGTTGGTTTTATTATTATATCACTGGCTTTTGATTCTCCTTTTGGTATGAATTCGCTGTTGGAAAACGTGAGCCATCCTCCTATATTAGGGCAGTTGCTACCTGTTGTGACACAATCTCTCATGCCTGTTCCTGGATTGAATTTTTCGAGATAGACATTTATGTAATAGGTTTTATCCTGGTCTAGATTTTCATTTCTTATTCCCAGGGCAAAGGAACCTGTTTCTCCTCTTGTCCATGTAGTGACTGTCGGTGCTGCTATACCTACCCTGCCACCTGCTGAAAGCCTTGACATCAATTGGTCCCTTGCAACATCAGTGACCTTGTGTGTTATCTCTGTGACGCCGCTCATTATGCCCTGTATCCATATTATAGCAAGGGTGAGCAGGATTACAGCAAAAACCAGTGCAACAATCATGCCCAAACTCATCTGTATTGCTGCCTTTAGTTTCATATTAATTAATTGGCTGAAGTTGTTTATAAATCCTTATGGGCATGGGGAGAAGTCAATGGCCCCAGGCCAGCTATCGCTGCATCTTTGCACAGTATCAAATACATTACCTGAACCGTGGTTTCCAACCGGATCGTCTGCTATGCCAAGAACGTTGCAAAAAAAGTCTTCATTTTTATTTCTGCATGCCTCGTTCTCTTCTATCAGATTGTTATTTGAACCGCTATATAATAATATTCCACGGCATATAATGCCTGCTCCTGCTGTACAAGAGTTTGCTTTGTTGTTTATTATTATGTTGTTTGCAGAATATGCGAGTGAGATTCCCGTAAACTCATTTGAATTTGCTATGTTGTTTTTTAATTCATTGTCTGAGCTCTCATAAAGGCTGATGCCGTAAGTATTGTAGCTTGCATTGTTATTCGTTATGTTGTTGTTTGAGCTTGAATGCAGACGGATTCCGTGCCCATCGCCCAGTGTTAGATTGTTGTTTGTTATTATGTTGCTGTTTGAATGTGAAAAAAGATATATTCCGTTGTTGTTTGAAATAAACATGTTGTTTTCTATTTTTGTCTCTGAGGTTGAGTTCAGATACAATGCCCTAAAGATATCAGTGAAAGTGTTGTTATATATGTAAGAATTATTAGCCTTAAACAGATTGATTCCATAACTTCCTGGCGGATAGCGCATCATGGTTACTGTTATATTGCAGTTCTGTATTGTTGTGTTCTCTGAGTCTGAATATATTCCAGAGACATCTGCATCAGGGTTATAGATTGTCAGGTTATCAAAAGTGCTGTTTATGGAATTCCTAGTTACATAGATACTGTGATTTTCAGAGTTGTATAACTTTAGGTCCCGGAATGTGTTGTTTTCTGATCCATGAAGATGGATTAAGTGGTTTAAAGATTTGTTAATCTTTCCTCCTAAGAATGTATTGTTTTGTGAATTCTTAAGGTATATGCAGCCAAAATCATCGCTTGTACAGTTCCAGATACTAATGTCTTCTAATTTACTGTATGAACACATATCACATTCAATTCCAATATTATTAGAGTTTGCTGTTAGGTTTGTTAGATTAATCTCTGCTATAGTGGCCTGAATTCCCTCTTCACTGTTTAGGTTTGTTGTGATATTCTGAAGCGTGCCTTGTACCCGTAAAAATAGAATGCCTTTTTTGTTGTTATTTGCTGTTATATTTGTTAGATTAAGATTTGTGGTCCAAGCACCGTATATTCCTTCACAAAAAATGGAAGGGTTGCAGTCGTTTGCAACAACATTTTTTATGTTAACATCCTGGGTTTTGGAAAATGTGATCCCTACGCCCCTGTTCCCGTTTGCTGTTATGTTTGTTAGGTTGATGTTCTTGCTTAAATAGAAACTTACTCCACTAAACACATTTGATTTGGCTACAATATTTGTTAGATTGGTGTTGTTAGCTTGGGATATATAGAGTCCGTTCCATGCGTTTGAGTTTGCTTTAATTTTATCTATGGTCATGTTGTGGGAGTATTGTATAATTATTCCACTATACTGATTGCTGACAGAAGTGTTGTAAATATAAGAGTTGTTTGCATTTCTTAATTTTATTCCCAAACCACCAAAAGCGGGGCCAACATCTATGTTACAGTTTTTTATTTTTGTGAATGTTGAGTTTGAATAGACACCGATACCATTAAACCCATCATCATTAATTCTGAATCCATCACAATCCAGAGTCACGTAATTTGCTGTAATATTAATACATGCACTGCCTGCCGGTTTGTTGATATTGAGGATGTCATTTGTTAATTTGTATTTTGTATTTATTTTATTCAGTTCCATGCAACTATCGAATCTCACAGGTGGTCCAGTGCAGGCTGGGTGTGCAAGATTGCATTGTGATTCAGCAGCACAGCCTGATGGGCTGCATTTTCTTGTCTGGTACATCTGATTACGAGTACAGCCGCCGCCGCCGCATCTCTTGTCTTCCCATGATGTGCATGAGCATGCCTCGGGCGGGGCGTAGCACATAACATCCCTTTTGGAAAGGGACATTATTTCTTCTGGTGTTAAGGATCTGTTCCACACTGCCACTTCCTCTATTATTCCTCTGAAAAACCTCTCTTCCTTTTCAGGATTGGACGGGTCCTTTCCTATTGTGAGGTTGTTTTCTGAGGCAATGATTTCTCCAGAAACAGCAACCTCTGAAACACGGATTCCATTTAAGTAAAGCCTTAACGCAGAGCCATTGTATGTTCCAATTATATGGTACCATTTTCCATTTTCTAACTCAGGTGTGGATTCTGTGAAGCACCATCCTTCTGGGATCCCAAGATCATCATCTCGAGGGCAAGCTCCATTATATATCCCGAATCTTAATTTATTATGATGATCAGAACCTCTCCCTTCTATAGTATAGCCATTTTTTTGAGTGGAATTAGATTTTTTAATAACAGCTCCTAAATCATTATTGTCGTTTAGTTTTACCCATGCTGATATTGTGATGGCGTCTGCGGGGTTCAGACTAGGATCGTTCTTAACTTCTATGTAATTATCTTCACCATCGAACTGATAGGCTCCGTTAAACATCTCACCAGGCAGCCATACAGCAGACCCATGAACTGTTCCATTGTTTCCGTTTCCTGAGAAGTCGAATACATGTGTATTGGTCTCCCAGAATTCAGCCTGTCTGTTTAAGTGGAAAAGCAGAACTGTGTTCGCATCCGGCACTATCTCTCTGCCCACACAGCACTGTCTTCCGCAGTCCGTGGATTCAACATATTGCCCTGCACAGGCTTGCCCAGAAAGGCAACACACCCCCCCTTGATCTGCGCAAGGAAGTATTATTGTGTTATGGTATACAAAGAGAACAGCTGTGGATTCCCTCTTCTCCATTTGCACATTAATGGTTAATATTAACGGGGCTTCAGCCGGCTCTAAATTTGGCCAATTGTCGCATGTCAGATTATATTTTATATTCATTATATGGCCTTTTCTTAATAATTGCCTGTTAAAATATGCAACAGCTTCCTCTATGTTTCTTTCAGCAGTATAGCAGTCAGGGGCTGATTTCATAAGGACAGCAAAAACATCCTTCATGTTATTGGATAAGTAATAGTCATTTGGCTGAAATGGTTCTGACAAATCAAGTGCTGAATATTCACGAAGGCTCTGCTGAACAGTGAATATAAGCCCTATAAGAAAAATTAATGTCACCATAAACATCTCTGCTTTTCTTTTTGCCATAATATAGAATTGGCTTCTTGCTAATTAAATATTAGCTGATTATGGCACCAATCTTTCGGGTGTTCTTGGAAACAAAATAGCCTCTTTGATGTTGTCCAGGCCCACCACCTTTTGTATCATCCTTTCTATACCAAAACCTATTCCCCCATGCGGTGGCATTCCGTATCTAAAGGCATCCAGGTAGAATTTAAAGCTGCCTGGTTCCAGGCCCTTTTCCTTCATTATCTTAACCAGAACATCGTACCTGTGTTCCCTCTGTCCGCCCGAGGCCATTTCAAGGCCTCTGAATGCCAGGTCCAGACCTCTTGAATATTCGCCATCCATCATTATATAGAATGGCTTTATCTTGGACGGGAACTTTGTTACAAAATACCATTCTGTTCCTTTTTTGGCCAAAATCTCTCCCAGCTTTTTTTCCTCAGCATCCATGAAATCATCCCCTAGCTTTATCTTCATTCCTGCCCTGCTTACCATTTCAACTGCCTTTCTGTATTCTATTCTGGGCAGGGGCAGCTCAGGAATATTCACTTTTGCACCGAATTGGTCTAGTTCCTGCTTGCAGTTCTTATTGATGCCTTTCAGGGTGTCCACTACTATGGTCTCCAGGATCTCCATAACGTCCTCTTCTGACTCTATCCATGCCATCTCAAAGTCCACTGAGACAAATTCAGACACGTGCCTTGTTGTGTGGAACTTCTCTGCCCTGAATGCCGGACCTATCTCAAAAACCCTGTCCAGCCCAGAAGCCATTAGCATCTGCTTGTACAACTGCGGGCTTTGTCTAAGGAAGGCCTCCCTGCTATAATAAACTATAGGGAACATGGTGGCTCCACCCTCTGCTCCCGCTGCCTGTATAACAGGGGTGTTAACCTCCAAGAACCCGTTGTTTCTGAAGCTTTCTCTCATGTATTTAAGTGCCTTGCTCATGATACTGAAGATTGCTCTTACCCTGCTGTTTCTTAAATCCATGAACCTGTAATCGAATCTCTTGTCAAGGCCTGTCTTTATCTTTCCCTCTATTTCAATAGGCAGAGGTGTTTTTGCCTTGCTTATTATTTCTATTCTTTCTGGTATCAGCTCTCTGCCGCCAGGGGCCTGGCTGGATTTTTTTACTGTTCCCTGAACCTCAACACAATCTTCTCTCCCCAGATCCGATACTGTGTTGAATATCTTTTCAGGAACATCTCCCTTCTTTGCTGTAACCTGGATTATTCCTCCTCTGTCTCTTAAAATAAAAAACTTTAATCCGCCCAGGTCTCTTACCTTTCCCACCCATCCTTTAACCAGGGCGCTGTTTCCTGTTTTTAAATCATTTGAATACATCCTTTCCATCATTATCCCCTTATTTTGGAATTATAGGTTTATATTTTAACTTTAAATATAAATTAATTAGTTATTTGGTATTATAACATGGAAGAAGGAAATGCTGTACAGGAGAACCTGAGAAGAAGGCTGCCATCAGTAGAGAAAAAAATATCAGATATAGGGCAAGAGGATGTCAGGGTAAAAATAATGGGTACTGTTATAGACAAGCAGAAGGATAGGGTTGTTGTGGACGATGGAACCGGCAAGGTTAGTGTTATTTTTGACCGGCCAATTGATACTAATCTTAACCAGACTGTAAGAATCTTTGGAAGAGTGATACCTGTTGAAAACGGGTTTGAGATACAGGGCGAGATATTCCAGGACATGAATAAACTTGATATGGAACTATTCAAAAAAATAGAAAGTATTAAAATCTAAGCGTTAAATCTTAAGTATTATGTATATATGGAGGGATTAAAATGTTTAAGGTGAGTTTGTCTGAGGTGGATCTGCTCAAGAACTCGATTCCTATTATAGCTGAAATAATTGATGAGGGTATATTTAAGATAAGCAAGGATGGGTTGAGTCTGCTTTCTCCTGACAGGACAATGGTTTCTGTGACAGACCTTAAGATACTTCCAACGGCATTTGATGAGTTCAAGGTTGAGAATGAAGAAAATCTGGGTTTAAACCTTGCGAACCTTGCTGCTGTTTTGAAGAGGGTTAAAAGCACAGATAAGATTATAATGGAATCCGGAAAAGAGAACAAACTTAAGATAACAGTAAAGGGTAACGGTGTCAGAACATTTGAAATACCCCTGCTGGATATAAAGGCAGAGAAGCCACCTATTGATCAGTTGAATTTTGGTGGTAAGGTTGAGCTGGATTCGGGTGTTGTTGGAGAAGGTATAGCAGATGCAGAGGTTATAGGGGATTCTGTTGTTTTTGAGGCAAGTCCTGAAACATTCAAGATGCATGCAAAGGGTGATGTGAGCTCTGCCCAGCTGGAAATGGGCAAGAATGACAAAGGTTTGTTGAAGCTGGAGGCAAAAGAAAGTATAAAGGCCCAGTATCCTTTGGAATATCTGAAGAAGATGATAAAGGCAGGCAAATTAGCAAATAACATGACCTTGGAATTTGGAACAGACTACCCCATGAGAATGACCTTTAAAACCGTGGACAAGATGAGTTTGCAATTCATCCTCGCGCCTAGAGTGAGCGAGGAATGAATTATTTCTTTATTTAGCCGAATTTAAGTCTAACTTTATGCAATATACTCATATGAAAAAAAGAGTAATTATAGTGCATGGCTGGGAAGGTCATCCAGAGGAAGGGTGGTTTCCATGGCTGAAAAAAGAATTAGAAGAGAGAGGTTTTCTGTTTTGGTTTCGCATATGCCGGATACAAAAAGACCGGTGTTTGAACCCTGGCTTTCCAAGCTTAAAGAGACAGCAAATCAGGCTGATGAAAACACCTTTCTGGTGGGTCATAGTCTGGGATGCATCACTATGCTGAGGTTTCTTGAGGGCCTTGGAGATGGAGAGAAGGGAGGGGGTGCTGTTCTTGTAGCCGGCTTTACTGACAACCTGGGCTATAAGGAGATAGACAGCTTCTTTTGGAAGCCTATAGGGTGGGACAATATCAAACAGCACTGCAAAAGGTTTGTGGTTATTCATTCTGACAATGATCCCTATGTGCCTCTAAAGCACGGTCACATATTCGAGGAGAAGCTGGGGGCCAGGCTGATTGTTAAGAAAGGGCAGAAACATTTCTCTG
>CAYNRQ010000011.1:0-24805 GCA_964399875.1 uncultured archaeon | reverse complement strand
CAGTCACTATGCGGAATTACTCTCAAACAATTAACCAAGAGCTCCGCATCCCACCGGTCTTATTAACCAGTTGTGTGTGACTGGTGGTAAGGAGCTAATCAATTAACCGTTTGAGACCAAATATTCCGATAAGAACAATCGGTATAAATAGAATTCCAACCATCAAACCAAGTAGTATAATAATCTTTAGTTTAATAATAAATCGGACATCCATTTTATTAATTGATTTTTCATAATTATATTCTTTCGGTTTCCATCGAAACAAAGAGAAAAGCATTCCAATAAAGGATTTTACGTGAATGTTTGGGTCCATTTCGGTTTTTCCCGAAAGAAAGGGAAAAGGATATATAACTATCAAATCTACCCTTAATTAGAGCGTTTTCCGTGAACGCTTTTTGAATAATCAGACAATTAATAATTAACAGAAAAGGGTTCCATGGAGGATAAAATTACTCTTGATAGAGAAGTTTTTAAGGCACTCTCTTCAGACACAAGAGTTAATATTCTTAAAAGCCTGGGTCGCAGAAGAAAGACACTGAGCGAGCTGTCCAAGGAATTCGGAATGTCTGTGTCCACAATCAAGGAGCACCTGGACAACCTCTGCAAGGTCGATCTCATAGTCCAGAAGGATGAAGGCCATAAGTGGAAATATTATGAACTGACCTTAAAGGGAAAGAATGTTCTGAACCCAAGCGAGGCAAAGATATGGATTGTTATTGGACTGGCAGGTCTTGCAGTAATTCTCACTGCATATGATTTTCTGCGAAAGATTGTTGGGGGGCCTGTTCAATATGTGGCCAAGGAGGTTGGAAGCAGGGCTCCAATGGCAGCAGGTGAAAAGCTAACAGAAACAGTGAATCAGACAATTGTTCCAGAAACAGCACCTGCGCCTCCGGCAACTGTCACAACAGAACTCTTCCTGCCGCACATACATTTAATAGCTCTTATTATATTCACTGCTATACTAGGAGTGGCCATAGGCTATATGCTAACAAAAAGAAAGGTCTTGGCTGATTTTTGAATCAGGATTTCAGAAGAAATGCCAGTATACCCTTAGCCACATGCAGTCTGTTTTCAGCCTGGTCAAAGATAACAGACTGTTTTCCATCCATTACATCACTGGTTATCTCCTGACCCCTGTGGGCAGGAAGGCAGTGCATTACAATAGCACTTCTTTTAGCAAGACCCAGGAGACTCTTGTTTATCTGGTAAGGCCTTAAAAGGAGGGCTCTGCTTTTTGTACTGGCCTTTTCACCCATGGACTTCCAGACGTCTGTATAAAGAATATCCGAGTCCCTGACAGCCTTTTTTGGATTTTTCTCAATCCTGGACCCGGTTTCCTTAAGAACGGTCTTGTCTGGCTTCAGGGATGCAGGACAGGATACTGTCATGTTAACACCAAGCCTGCTGCACGCATACATAAGGGAATGGGCCACATTGTTGTTCCCATCCCCAAGATATGTCAGGTTAAGGCCTTTTAATTTTCCAAGCTTCTCCCTGATTGTATACATATCAGCCAGGGCCTGGCATGGATGGAACATGTCTGTAAGGCCGTTGATTACCGGAACATCAGAGGCCTTTGCCAGTTCCTCTATATGCTGATGCTTGAACAGTCTGGCAATAATGCAATCCACATATCTGCTAAGGACCCTGGATGTGTCTGAAATGGTTTCTTCCCTGGAAAGTTGGGTCGTGGATATGTCCAGATAAAGAGGATGTCCAGAGAGCTGGTTTACTGCTGCCTCAAAAGAAACCCTGGTTCTTGTACTGGGTTTTGCAAAAAGCATGGCCACATTTTTGCCCTTTAGGACTGGTTTTTCCTTGTTCTTAAGTTTCTGTGCTTTCCTGAGAATGGAATCAATGTCATTCTTAGTTAGTTCACTTATGGATAAAAGATGTATCATTCTATCACTGTTCCTGCCTTTCCTTCCATGGCCTTTCCAAGTTTGTCAAAGGATGTTATTATCACTTTGCCTTTTTTGTTCTTTTCCAGAAATCTTACAGAGGCATCTATCTTTGGGCCCATGCTTCCTGAAGGAAACTGGCCTTGCTTTAAATATTTCTTTGCTTCATTAATATTCATTTTCATGAGTTTTTTCTGTCCCTTTTTCCCGTAGTTCAGATAAACAGCGTCTACATCTGTTAGTATTATTAAAAGGTCAGCCCCCACATCCTCTGCCAGCTTTTCTGAAGCCAGATCCTTGTCAATAACAGCATCTATTCCCTTCAAACCCCTTTTCATGATAACAGGAATTCCCCCACCGCCGCATGCTATCACAACGGCCTTGCCCATTATCTTTCTTATTGCTTCAGCCTCTATGACCCTTTTGGGTTCAGGTGAAGGCACGATCCTGTAACCAGGTCTGCCTTCCAGACCAATGGGCTTTGTGGGATTCTTAAAGGCACTGTCTTTCTCATCCACAAGAACCTGGGTAATCAGGGTTATAACAGGCATGTCAATTCCTGCCCTGTGCAGCTTGTTGTACAATGCCTCCTGGATCATGTAACCTATCATCCCCTGTGTTTCTGCAACGCACACATAAAGAGGCATACTAGGAACTGATTTTGTCGTTTCCTGCTGGAGAAGAATACTGCCTGCCTGGGGTCCGTTACCATGTGAAAGAACCACCCTGTAACCTTTTTTTATAAGCTTAACCACACACTCCATAGCATGCTCCACATTGCCTAACTGCTCCTCCAATGTTCCTTTCTGTCCCGGCTTAATTAGAGCATTTCCCCCAAGGGCAACAACAGCGGTTTTTTTTGCCATTAATTATATATTGTGGGTGTTCCAAATAATAAATAAGATCAATAAGCGATGGTGGGGTGATATATGAAAAAAATTGACACTCTGGGTGTTTTATTCATCCTTGGTGGAATAGCCATATTTGTTGTATATGGCTTTTACAGGTTCCTTGAGGCAGAAAATATACCATGGTTCATAAGGATAGGAACAGCCGCTGTAGTAATAGGTGTGCTAATAGTCCTGCTGTCCCTTATCAGGGAAAGGATAATGGAAACAAAGGGATTAAAGAAAGAGAAAAAATCACGGCCCGGAAAGAGTGGGTCCGGCAATCGAGGCAATAAGAAGTGATTGAATGAAAAACCCTGATGTTCTTGAAAAGGCAGGAAAAAAAGTTGTCCTTTTAGGGAATGAAGCCATTGCAAGGGGAGCCATAGAGTCTGGCATCGGATTCTCTGCATGCTATCCAGGAACCCCAAGCTCTGAGGTTGGTATCACGTTCGGGGACATAGCCAGGGATGCCGGGTTCTATTTTGAGTGGAGCACGAATGAAAAGGTGGCATTTGAGGCGTGCGCAGGCGCTTCGTTTTGTGGTGTAAGGACATTAACAGCCCTGAAGCATTTTGGCCTTAATGTTGCCAGTGATTCTGTTTTTCCTGTTGCCTATGTTGGTGTCTATGGAAGTTTGGTTATCAATGTAGCTGATGACCCCTTTGGCCACAGCTCAGGACAGAGCGAGGAGGACACAAGGAGGTTTGCAAGGGTCGGTAATATACCCATGATAGAGCCCTCAAATACACAGGAGTGCAAGGATTTCACCAAGATTGCTTTTGATATGTCTGAGAAATATCAGATACCTGTATTCCTAAGGACAACGACCATGGTTGCCCACTCTGTCGGCACTGTGAAGCTTGGCCCCATAAAGAAACCAAAAACCACAGGGAAATTTGTCAAAAACTATGAAAGGTATGCATGTATAAGACCCATCCTTCAGAATATGCATGAAAGAATACTGAAAAAGACGGCTGATATAGAAAAGGAGTATGGCAGCAAATTAAATAGAGTGGAGGGAGACACAAAAAGCAGGACAGGTATCCTGGCCAGTGGTGTTTCCTGGCAGTATGCAAAGGAACTGGAATTGAATAATATAAAGCTCGGAAAGCTTGGAATGACTTTTCCAATATCCAAAAAATTCATTTCTGATTTCATAAAGGATCTGGATACCCTTATAGTTCTAGAGGAGCTTGAGCCAATAATTGAAGACTTTGTCAGAGGCATCGCAAAGGATGTGAATCCTGGTCTGAAGATCCATGGCAAGGATATACTCCCAAGGGTGGGCGAATATAGCACAGAGCTTATCCAGGAAAGGACATGTCCTCTTTTGGGGATTAAGAAGCCAGGCTTTAGAAAACAGGACACCCTGATTAAGAAAATAAAATCAAGGCTGCCTACAAGAAAGGCCGTTCTCTGTCCTGGCTGTCCGCACAGATCAACATTCTTTGCTGTCAAAGCTGTTCTCGGAGACAAACCTGTTTATGCAGGGGATGTTGGCTGCTATATTCTGGGATTATTTGAGCCTTTCCATACCCAGGACTTTATCTTTTCCATGGGAGCCAGCATGGGTGTGACGCATGGAATAAGAAAGGTTAGTGACCAGAAGGCTGTTATATTTATTGGAGATTCCACATTCTTTCATAATGGCATGCCCGGTCTTGTTAATCTGAGGTACAATGATCCAGATGTCCTTGTGGTTATAATGGATAATAACATAACAGCCATGACAGGCCATGAACCGCACCCGGGCACAGGAAGGACAGCCATGGGCGAACCCAGAGAGCCTGTAAAGATAGAGGATGTTGTTAGGGGCATGGGCATCAAGAATGTAAGGGTTGTGAACGCCTTTAACCAGAAAGAATTGCAGAAAGCCGTTAAAGAATTAACCTCAAAACACGGTGTGAATGTGATTGTCTCCAGGGGAATGTGCAGGCTGCTCTTCAAAAAGATGATGAAAAGAAAAGGACAACAATTACCTGTTTTCGAAATTGACCCAAAGAACAAGAAAAACCTTTCAGTAATTGACAGGTTTGCTTGCCCTGCTTTTGTGAAAAAGAGCGGTAAATATATTATAGACCCTGACAGGTGCTGGGGATGTTCTGTTTGTTCCCAGATCACACCGCCTGGTGCAATAAAACCTAAAATCATCAAGAAGGGAGATAAGAAGCATCATGGTGTTTAATCTCTTGTTAACCGGTGTTGGAGGAGAAGGTGTTTTGTTTACATCTGTTATTATAGCCAGGGCAGCGAATCTGGAAGGGTATGAGATAAGGGGAACACAGTTGCACGGTCTTGCCCAGAGAGGAGGCCAGATACCCACGCATCTCAGATTTGGCAAAGATGTTTTTTCTCCCACTATACCCAGAGGAGAAGCCGATCTTATCCTGGGCCTTGAGCCTGTGGAGGCTGCAAGGTCCTGCTACTTTGCTTCCAAGAAAAGGACAGGGTTTGTTGTGGATACATATTCTATTGTCCCTATTTACACCATGCTCCATAAAGAGAAGTATCCGGAATTAGAAGAGATAAAGAAGCTGATAGCACCCTTTGCAAAAAAGGCTGTATATGTGAATGCATCAAATATCTGCGATGACAAACTGGGGGATGCCATATTCGGGAACACCATGTCCATAGGTGTTGCCGTGTCTGCTGGACTTTTGCCGCTTAAAAAGAATTCTATTATAGAATCAATAAAATATTCATCTGGAAAATATGCAGAAAAGAATGTTCAGGCCTTCAGGATGGGCCTCGAATATAAGGAGGTTTAATATGATAATAACAACATCTGATACCATAGCTGGTAAAAGGATTATTGAAACCCTAGGGCTGGTAAAGGGCAATACCATAAGGGCCAAGCACCTCGGAAAAGACATAGTGGCTGGCCTCAGGAACATAGTCGGAGGGGAACTTAAAGAGTACACAGAGATGCTCTCAGAGGCCAGGGAAGAGGCTCTGAAAAGAATGGAACAAGAGGCCAAGAAGCTCGGAGCAAATGCTGTGGTAAGCGCAAGGTTCACCACATCCATGGTGACCAGGGCAGCTGCAGAGATGCTGGTCTACGGGACAGCAGTGAAAGTTAAGTAGTGCTTGCCCTTATCTACAACAGGGGCTTGAATATTCTTCATATCTCCGCCGCCTTAGTGGCGGGTAGTTTAGCTGTTGATTGGTTTAAGAAATATTTAGTGCCCCATGGCTGACTCCCCCGGGCCTAGCTCTCGGATTGAACTTCGCTAATTACATATCAATATGCAATGCTATTATCCAACAGCAAACAGCATGCAAATGGCAACCGAAAGCTTTATAAAGCATTAAATGTCACTATTTAGTAATAAACATATTAGCACACATTCAAACAATGCAAGTATTTGCTGGCTCAATCCAGTGGTTCTGGGTTGTTTGAGGCAATTGACCTGTATTTAAATTTTAGTGTTAACATCAGATTGGGTGATAAAATGCCACTAAATCCAGGAAACTTCAGGGAAGGACTAAAACAACTTAAGCAGTACATGAATAATCTTTACGAGGGGTTAGACGGATTTATAGGCCAGTTTGACAAAAACGGCAATGAATACAAGGTTAACGCACAATATAAATCAGCACTCAAAACCCTTTATAAAAGGCTTGATTCATATGTTAATGGCCTTGACAAAAAAATATCTGAAATAGGAAAAAACAAGGGCAGGGCCATAACTGCAGACCAGCGTGTTATAAATGAATACATAGGCCAGATATTCAGCGCATCAGGAGACATGTATGCATACCTTGATCCAGCAGTAGATGGCACAAATCTTATTAAGGGTTTGTATACCAACAGGCGCTTCAGAAGAACAGTCAGCCTGACCCTGTTCAAGAGATGCAGCATAACTATAAGAAGATATTACCTTGAACCTATAAAGAGAGCCATGGAAGAGGCGGCCCGGCAAACAAAGGCAAAAGCTGCGTGAACATCAGAATTAAATCAGGGTCAACAAAGTGAACTCGGACAGACCGAAACGAAGACGGGGCAAGCGCACGAAGTGCAATGAAGAGTAAGACGCATACAAAATTTATCTCAGACAAACCAAAGTGGTTGCACAGCGGCATCGTCCACACGTAAACTGAAGTTAGATTTCAGATCTTCTTCTACATCTCTAAGTAATTCATCTGGGTTTTCCAATGTAAGTTAAATGGCGGAGTTTATAATCTTTTATTAAAAAAGCCCCGAGCAGTATTGCAACTAACAGTTATATATAGCACTTCTGTTACATTATATATTTATGGATCTTCTGGATGCTGTTCCTACAGGGCCGAGGCCACCGAATATAATAAATGTTATTATAGAGATAGCAAAGAATTCCCAGAATAAGTACGAGTATCTGAAGGAGTTCAATGTCATGAAGCTTGACAGGGTCATAGGTTCTCACCTGAGATATCCTGCTAATTATGGGTTTGTTCCACAGGCCATATCAAGGGACAATGACCTCTTGGATGCACTGGTAATAACCCATGAGCCCGTTGTTCCTGGTATACTTATTGAGGCAAGGCCCGTGGGTCTGCTAAAGATGAAGGACGGTGGCAAGCAGGACAACAAGATACTGTGCATAGCAATGCATGAGCCAAGATACAAGGACATAAAGAACATAAACGACATAGCCAAGGGCACGAGAGATGAAATAAGCCATTTCTTCCAGATATATAAAAAATCAGAAGGGATAAAAACAAAGGTAGAGGGGTGGTTTAGTGCAGCAGAGGCCAGAAAAGAGATACTGCTGTGCATGAAGCTTTACAGAGAAAAAAGGAAAAAATAAACATTGTCAGAAACCATTCTATATTCTGTGTTTTAATTTAAGTTCCTCTATACAATATAATAACTATGGATTGGCACAAGATGGAAACCGATAAGGTACTGAAGAATCTTGGCTCTGGAGAGAAAGGCCTTTCAGAATCAGAGGCCAGAAAAAGGCTTCATAAGTTTGGTCTTAATCAGTTCGAGGAAAAAAAGAAGATAAGCCCATGGACTATTTTCTTTAACCAGTTCAAATCCCTTCTTATTATTATCCTTATAATAGCTTCTGTCATCTCCTTCCTTATAGAAAGCGTAGTTGATGCCGCTGTTATCCTTATAATAGTTATACTTAATGCCGTCCTTGGATTCAGACAGGAATACAAGGCAGAGAAGGCCATGGATGCCCTGAAAAAGCTGGCTGCTCCCATGACCCTGGTTATCAGGGATGGCAAGAAAAAAGAGATAGAGAGCAGATATCTTGTTCCCGGGGACGTGGTTGTTCTGGAAGAAGGAGCAAAGGTTCCTGCTGATATGAGGCTTATAGAGATAGCGAGCCTTAGGGTGGATGAGGCCTCCCTGACAGGAGAGTCCACGCCAGTGTCCAAGGAACTAAATGTCTTTAAAAGGGATGTGGAGATAGCAGAAAGGAAGAACATGGCATTTATGGGAACCGTGGTAACAACAGGAAGGGCCATGGGTGTCGTGACAGGCACGGGAATGAAGACAGAGATGGGCAAGATAGCTGAGATGATCCAGGTCCAGGAAGAGAAAACAACACCGCTACAGCACAAGCTGGCAGTGTTCAGCAAGAACCTAGGGGTTCTTATCCTGGTCATATGCGCCATAATAACCATAGTCGGAATACTAAAGGGCGAAGAGGTCCTGAGCATGTTTATTACAGGGGTGGCTCTGGCAGTGGCTGCCATACCAGAGGGCTTACCAGCAGTGGTGACCATAACCCTGGCCTTTGGCCTGCAGAGAATGGCCAAGAATAACGCCATAGTAAGAAAGCTTTCAGCAGTGGAAACCCTTGGATGCACCACTGTAATATGCTCTGACAAGACAGGAACCCTTACAAGGAATGAGATGGTTGTGGAGAATATTTATTATGATGGCAAAACCATCCAGGTGACAGGAGAGGGTTACAAGCCGCAGGGTGATTTCCTGCTCAATAAAAAGAAGATAAACCCACTAAAGGACAAGGGCCTTTCCCTTTTGCTAAAGATAGGCGGATTGTGCAACAATGCGGAGCTGCAGAAAAGCAGCGGTGAATGGAATATAATAGGTGACCCAACAGAAGGTGCCCTTGTTGTTGCTGCTCACAAGGCAGGCCTGGCTGCAGAGTTGGGAAGATACAGGAGAAAAAAGGAGATACCGTTCAGTTCTGAGAGAAAGATGATGACCACTGTTAACCTGACACCGGGAGGCAAGCAATGTGTATACACCAAAGGAGCCACAGAAACCATGCTCAATCTCTGCACAAAAATATACAGGAATGGAAAGATATCAAGGATAACACCAAGGGATAAGAAGGATATCCTGAACGCCAACCATATGATGACAGAGAAGGCCCTGAGGGTACTGGCCATGGGCTTCAAAAAGGTTCAAGGAAAAGACATCTCTGAAAAAAAACTGGAGAGTGACCTGGTATTTATGGGTCTGGCAGGTATGATGGACCTTCCAAGGGAAGAGGTAAAGAAGGATATAGCCATATGCAAAAACGCTGGAATAGGTGTTATTATGATAACAGGTGACCACAGAAACACTGCTGTTGCTATAGCAAGGGATATAGGTATTCTGGAAGCAGGGAAAAAGGGAAGGGTTTTGACTGGTGCTGAACTAGATAGTATGGGGGATAAGGAGTTTTCTAAGATAGCAGAGAATGTGTGCGTTTATGCAAGGGTTAACCCTATACACAAGGTAAGGATTCTGGAGGCCCTGAAAAACAAGGGCCATGTGGTCGCCATGACAGGGGATGGTGTAAACGATGCCCCTGCCCTGAAAAAATCCGACATAGGTGTGTCCATGGGCATAAAGGGAACAGACGTGGCCAAGGAGGCCAGTGACATGGTGCTCAAGGATGACAATTTCTCTTCCATAGTTACTGCAGTAAAAAGCGGAAGGGAGATATATGACAACATACTGAAATTTATACAATATCTGCTAAGCAGCAACCTTGGCGAGGTTTTGGTCGTGTTTCTGGCCATGCTTATAGGATTTGCTGATCCGGCAACAGGCGCCTTTCTCCTGCCTGTTACAGCTGTTCAGCTTTTGTGGATAAATCTATTAACAGATGGTTTGCCTGCTGTGGCTCTGGGTCTTGACCCGCCTGCCTCAGATATAATGAACAGAAAACCCAGAGACTCAAAAGAAAGGATTCTGTCCAGGGAGATGTTGACAGATATTATTATAGTGGGTATAGTAATATGTATAGGGACACTTCTCATCTTCAATATCAATCTACCCGAAGGCGGTATCAAGGCACAAACAGCTGCCTTTACAATGCTCGTTGTTTTTGAAATGGTGAGAGTACAGTCAGTCAGGATGAAATACAGGGTTGGAATTTTTTCAAATAAAAAGCTGATATTAGCTATAATTGTTTCTATTATTCTGCAGCTGGCTGTAATATATATTCCTTTACTCCAGACAGCCTTTGGAACAACACCCCTAACCCCTGTTGACTGGGTGGAAATAATACTGGTCTCTAGCACAGTATTGATAATCATGTGGTTCAAGAGAGTCCTGTTTAGAAAATAACATATCGTTTCTGTCAGAACTTTATAAACCAATAGCAAGAGAAAGCACAAACAATATAAAAATAGTATAAATATACTAGAAAATTTTAATTTTAAAATTATACTTAATAAAAATTTATCTGAGGCTAAAAATGGCTTTAAAAATCTATAATTTTTTATAAAAAATTAAAAATATGGTATAAATATACAATAAATTTAAAAATCAGCATAAAGCGAAAGGTTTATAAATATTACAATTATCTTATTCCACATGAAAAGAAAAATCCTTGCAACCTCGCACCATCCAGGGGGAGTGAATGCCATACTTCCAGTAATCTGCGCCCTAAAGGATGAAGGCCTCGTGGATATTGTCACCCTGGCCACCCCCTATAGGCCTGCCGGGTCTGGTGTGCAGGAGGTCTATGGATCAGAGAAGATATTCCAGCTTATTGATGGTTTAGACTACAGAACGCCTGCTGATTATGGCCTGAACAATGTCTGTACAGGCTCCATGGTAAGGCTTATTGGCGCAGAAAAACCGCACCTTATCCTGACAGGCACCAGTGCACAGGACAAGAATAATGAGTATGTTGTAGAGCAGACAGCGACCAGGGCCGCCAGAATGTTTTCAGGAAACAATATTCTTTTAAAAGAGGATTCCAGGTTTCCTAGATCCCTGGCAGTCCTGGACTACTGGGCCAACTACTCAATAAGATTCTCTGATATCTACAACCCAAAGGGAAAGTTTAAATTCCTTCCAGACAGGATAGCCATAATGGACGAGATAGCAAGGGAGGACATGCTGAAAGAGGGCTTTCCCAAAGAGGGACTGATTATAACAGGAAACCCCCATTTTGACAACCTGGTCAGAATGTCCCAGGAACACACCCCGGAAAAAAGGGCTGAAACAAGGGCCAGGGCAGGTATACCCAAAGATGCCTATATGATACTGTATGCCACAGACATCACATCAGACCTTGAGGAACTGGGATGGGGATTCACAGACATGGACTGTGTGGATATCCTGTGCAAAGGCATAAACATTATGGGACCAGAAAAGGATTATGTTTATCTCGCCCTTAAAAAACACCCAAGGGAAAAACCAGAGAATCTGAGGAGGCTCACAAACCATGCGCGTGAGTCAGGCATAAATGCTGTGGAAGTGGATTATGACGCAAGAAAGCTGGTGTTGGCCTCTGATCTTGTGGCAGGAACAGCATCCACAGTCCTTATAGAAGCCACCCTTATGGACAGGGATGCCCTGAGCATCCTGCCAGGAAGGCAGGGCAAGGATGATTTCATCCTGAACAAGCAGGGCCTGATCCCAAGGGTATATAATAAGGAAACAGGAAAGGTCTTTGTGGAAAACATAGTCTCTGGAAGGGGGGTTATGGACCAGTTCAGAAAAAGAAGGCAGTCCTTTAGGGTGGACGGAAAGGCCACAGAAAGGGTTAGGGATCTGGCTTATGAGATGATCGATTTATGATTCTCTTACTGTTTGTTTATCTCCAAGCTTATATACACCCTGGAACAATTCTTAATTGAGCTGGATGGATATTCTGCTTTATGGCCTTTTGTTTGTATTCGGGATAATTCTTCTTACAAAGGGCGCTGACTGGGTTACTGAGTATGCTTCCAAACTGGCCAGGGAAATGGGTATATCAGAGTTTGTTATTGGAATCACCCTTGTGGCTGTTGCCACATCCCTTCCAGAACTTTCTGTGTCCATTATATCAGCTTTCACAGGCGTGGTAAACATAGCCACAGGAACCATAATAGGGTCTAATGTATCCAATATATGCCTTATAATAGGTGTTTCTGCCTTGATAGCACCCCTTGCAACGTACCATGAATATATGAAGGAAGGTTTTGTCATGCTTTTATTCTCCATACTCTCTGCGTTCCTTATACTGGACGGACTGATATGGTACGAGGGCATGGCACTGATTGGTGTCCTGATACTCTATATAATCTTACTATCAAAAAAGCAAGAGAAGCCGAGCATCGCTGAAAGAATAAGCCGTCATATGAAGAGAAAGGCCAGAAACAGGAAGATCAAATACTCTGTTTTCAGTATTGCAGGAGGCCTTTTGGTTGTCTTTGGAGCAAAGCTACTGATAGATTCCACTATCTTTATAGCCGGTTCACTTGGTATATCAGAGTTCATAATAGCTATTATAGTTATAGCCATAGGAACATCCCTTCCTGAGTTTGCAACATCCATAACAGCTGTAAGGAAAGGTCTCAGGGGCATAGCCATAGGAAATATAATAGGAAGCAACATATTCAACCTCTCTATACTCGGTCTTTCATCCCTTGTATCAGTGATTCCTGTAACAGCGCATATAATAACAATAGACCTCCCGATAATGCTTGTTGTTTCTGCCTTGCTCCTCTTATTCATAAGAACAAAATGGAACATCTCCAGAATAGAGGGTGCATTCCTGCTGGGATTCTATGCTGTTTTTGTTGCCCTGCAGTTTGTGCGAATTTAATAAGCAGGACAACCGCTGCTTTAAGCTGCAGATGAACGACCAATCCATTAACCAGCTACAGGAAGTACAAAGTACACTATTGACATAGATGTTAAAAACAGAAACGCCCCAATCCCTGCTTGCTTATCAGTTATTTTTTCATCAGCAACGTCCCATATCATAAGGCAAAAACCAGCAAATCCTAAAAATAATATTATACCCCAGATATGAAACCATAGCAATATATCTGCAAGGGCTAACAGATATGCTGATCCGATTATTGTTATATAACCTATCAAATACCCCAGCATATGCACTGTCTCCTTATTCTCTTGTGAAATGGCGTTTTCTGAATCACTGCCAATGCCACACTTATATAGTTAATGATATGTTTCCTTCTTCAAATATTTCATGCTCTGGGGAATAGCAGGAAGATCATGATTATAGTTTGAAACTTATTTAAATTAGCAGACTCTATTATATATCATGAAAAAATTAATAGTTTTGATCCCTTTGATTTTTGCTCTGTTGGTAAGCGGGTGCACAGAAACAGGCCCTGCGCCTGATCCGCTGCAGATAGTAAAGGATTCCACTGAAAAACTGGATAATCTTAATTCCTTTGAAATAAACTATGACTACGCTGTAAATATGCCTGAATATTTCGGCATGAGTTTAAAAAACACAGGTTATGTCACCATGTATAAAAAGGGAGAAAAAACGAGAATGGATATGTACATGTCCATGGCCACCTTGGGCATGACAATCAATATGAGTAATTTTTACTTTCCAGATGAAATATATGCATGTACAAACAGCAGAAGCGGATCATCGTGCTCTGAGGATATGGTTAGTCAGTCAATGTTCATGGATCCAGAGAGATCAGCTGAGATTATAGAAAGCATGGTGAACAGAGGCATTGTTAGACTTGGATATTTAAACAAAGGAAGTGTTATGGGAAGGGATTGCCACAACATATCTGCCATTTTTGATATATCAAAGCTTTATCTGTTGACTGATGAGGAAATGATGCTTTTGGGATTAAATACAACCGCAATGGAAAGCATTGATATTGTTGATACACTCGTGAGCACACAGTGCTATGATATTGAAACAGGTCTTAGCCTGTCCATAGGAATGTTCATGGAAATGGATATGGGCAAACTGGGTTCCCAGTATTCTCAATACATGAGCACAACCAAGCTCTCAATGGGAATGAACATGACAGCAACATCATATGAGCCAGACAAGGATATTCCTGATTCTGTTTTTGAACTGCCTGATAGTGGTTCAACCATTGTGCCGGGAGGTGGAGAAAAAGCACTCCGGGTAATAAGGAATTCCACTGCAAAACTGGATGGCATTGACTCCTATGAGATAATCTATGATTCTAAGACAACAGTGTTGGGTATGACGATAAACGGCAAGATTAATGTTTATAAAAAAGGGGATAAGACCAGGACAGACACAATAATATCCGGCATGGGTTTAGGAACAGAAGAATATACTACTAGCAATTACTATCTGCCAGAGGGAACCTTTTCATGCTCAACCTCATTATTGAGCGATGACAAAAAGACGTGCACAAAAGGTGAAAGCACATCATCTTCCATGCTTGAGCCAGAAAAGTCGCTTGAAAACATGGAAAACATGGTAAATAAGGGAGTTGTAACCCTGGGATACCAGGGCTTAAAGAATATTGCAGGCAGGCAGTGTCATGATATATTCTATAATTTTGATTTATCAAAGATTGGCCTCTTGAGTGAGGAAGAACTATATGTATTGGGATTAAACACGTCAACATTCAGCATATTGGAAATGGTAGAAACATATGAGTTGACGCAATGTTTGGATGAGGAAACAGGAATGCCTTTGGATATTAGCATGTACACAAAAATGAACAGCAGCGGTACAGGATCATATGGAATATCCGCATCAACAGAAATTCTCATGACAGCAACCTCCTATGAGCCGAACAAGGCCCTGGATGATTCTGTATTTGAACTGCCTGCGGAGCCCAGCATACCTTGGTGGGAAAGCGATCTGTTTGAATGTGCAGATGCAAGTATTTTAATACAGGATGGAAAATGGGATAATGGGACACTGAATCTTACTCTGAATAATTACGGAAGCAAGAATCTAACATTGTTTGCTATGCTGACTTATGAGAACCTGACAAGGCATCCAAACGGCATGGAAATCCCTTTAACAAAGATTAAGATGCCGGCAGGAGAAACAAAAACAATAACCATAGAAGATGTTACTGATGATCTTGATAAGGTTGAAATCCAGGCAGAGGAGTGTTCAGGGGTGCAGGGTTTCATAAGGTATATTGATATCCAGGGTCTGGGCTATTAACTATTTTAGGCGAAAATTTCAATTATTTATATATGAAAAAAATTATGTTGAACCGGAAAACCCATGGCTTTAGCCAGGGGGTGCATGGAAGCAGCATTGTTTTGATTCCCTTGGTTTTTGTTTTACTGACAAGCGGGTGCTCTGCTCCGGACCCGGAACAGATACTGATAGAATCTGCCCAGAAGCAGACTGCACTTGGTTCTTACCATATAGAGTACGACTATTCTTTAAAGATGTCCGGGGTAAAGATGGCCGGTATTGCGGATATTTACAAAGAACACGACAAGAGCAGGTTGGATATTAGGGTAATTATGATGGGCGGGCAGTATATAGTAAGTATTTTTTCTCTTCCAGAAGGTGATTTTTCCTGCACAGCGTTTATGTACAACAGAACATGTATAGAGGGCAGGACTCAGCCTTCCTCTGCTGATATCATTGGTTTAATAAAAAGTGTCATGGAAAGAGATATAGTAAAACTAAGGTATCTAAATACAGGGAATGTCATGGGAAGGGGATGCCATAATATATCAACCTATTTTGATGTATCCAAATTTGACCTGCTCTCTGATCATGAATTAGAGGTGCTTGGATCCAATATTACAGACTTCAGGGCTGTTGTGGCTTATAATGTCACAGAATGTTATGATTTTGAAACAGGTGTTTCATTGTACAGCTATTATCTGCTTGGAATTGACACAGATAAAATGGAGAGATATGGTGTGCCCTATCTAACAGGGATAGTGATGATGGAAACAGAGATGAGCGCAAAATCCCTGGAAATAAACAAGGATATAGATGATTCTATATTCCTATTGCCAGCAGAGCCAATGCCAATGGAATGCGAAAATGCAGGTGTTCAGATAACATCCGGTTCATATAACAATCAGACCGGGATACTGGAATTGGAAATACTCAACTCTGGCCTGTCAAACCTGACCCTTAATGTTATTTTCATGTCTGATAATACCAGCAAAAACCCATATGGTGGAGAGTTCATGTTTGAAGGCGGTGAAACTGGAAGGATAGTTATAGAGAATGTCAGCTCTGATTTTTATTCTGTGGTTGTCCAGGACAAGATATGCAAAACCGCAATGGATTATGTAAGAATGGTTGATATCCTGGAAGGCCTCGAATTTAACTAACATTTATAAACATACAGAATCTAATTATTCATATGAAGAAATTATTTATCCTGCTTCCGCTGGTTCTGGCCTTACTGGTAAGCGGGTGCGCCACTATCCGAGATCCAAGAGAAGTGGTGGAGGAATCCCTTGCAAAACTGAATGAGCTGAATTCCTATGAGATAGAATATGATTATTCCGTCAAAGTGTCTGGTGCAGGGGCTGAAATTTCTGGCATGGAAGACCTAGACCTAGACTTTAGATTAACCATGTATAAAAAACAATCCAAAAAAAGGGTTGACGTTTATACAAGCGTGCTTGGTACAAATTATGCAAGCCAGATTTTTATGCTGCCTGACGGAATCTATGTTTGTTCAGATACAAAAAGTGGTTTAAAATGCACAAAAGAAGCTTATACACTTACAGCTTCAGATCCCACCACCATGCCACTCATGATATCTGATAGATTGGATCATCAGCTTCTTGATAGCAATGCCACTACTCTCAAATACCTTGGCCTCAAGACCATTGCAGGAAGAAGCTGCCATGACATAGAGTTTGATGTTGATATTGTAGAATTCATTGGATCAATGTCCGGGGCATATGGAGCATCTTTTTCTACACCACAAGACATGCCAGAAGGAACATTCAAGATCACAATCTGCTTTGATAATGAAACAGGAAAAGAACTTAAAACAGGCATGATAATTGAGATGGACTCCAGCAACATGGCATCTTCTATTTCACCCGGTCAGTCCACAACCGCGAGAATGGAGATGCTCATGACAGCAACAAGATATGAGCCGAACAAGGCCCTGGATGATTCTTTATTTGAGCTGCCTGCAGGGGACAAAGCAACAGGATTTGCAGGGTTTGAGATATGTACTGGATGTTTCCATGTCAATTCTACAGGAGTTCATATCTCTCTGAAGAATAATGTGGGGTCAGAGATAGAGATAACAAGAATAGAGGCCAATGTTGATGGTGAAACAACAACAAGCGTTAGCCCAACACTACCTGTTAGACTTGAAGCAGATGGAGAACAGTTGTTCACGCTGAGTGGAGTAACAATGCCCCCAACTAATTACATATACTCTATACCAGTTGATATAGCTTACACCTACACTAATACTGGTCTTGAGGTAATAAGCACAGGAATAATAAACGGGATGGCCTATTAAAGTCTTATTTCTAAAACCAATAATATTAACTACCTAATATAATAATTATATATGAGCAGTTTTTTGGTAACCTTCATATTGGTGTTTATCGGGTGGATTCTGCTTACGTTTTCCTTTAATGTTTACGAGCTGTTGCTGGGCCTCTTTATCTCGCTTATCATAGCCCATATATCATGTGACATCCTTTTCAGAGAAAGACCATGGAGTGTTCTAAGCCCTCTCAGATGGGTATATGGCATTGTGTACATAATTGCCCTTATAGGAATAGAAATAAAAACTCATCTGGACATTTGTTACAGGATAATCACAGGCCGGATAAGCCCGGCCATAATCAAGATCCCGTCAAAAAATAAGACAAATATACAAAAAACACTTTTAGGGAATTCCATAACCCTTACACCAGGAACATTAACAGTTACTGTTACTGATGATCTCTATGTGCACTGGATCCACTATCATGAAAGGAGGAGAAGAGCAAGTGTGCTTGAAAGGCTTGGGGAGAAGGTGGTAAAATAATGTTCATGTATATATTCTATATATCAGGTTTCATTGTGCTGTTAAGAGCTGTTACAGGCCCGACATTTGCAGACAGGGTTATAGCAATGAACACCCTGATAAACATTCTCACTTTTTTCATGATATATCATGCGATTCAGATTCGAAATGAACTTTACCTTGATGTGGCCATTGTTATCACAATGCTCTCTTTTGTAGGGACTCTGGCAATATCAAAATATATAGTGAGGAAGGTAGAATGGTAGTACAGATATTATTGTACATATCAGCTGTATTCGCACTAATAGGAGCAATAGGTTTGTTCAGGTTTCCTGATTTTTACACAAGAACCCATGCAGCCACTGTGATCACTGTTGGGGGTGTCTGCCTGGCCCTCGCAGCTTTAACAATATCAACCTTCTGGAATGTTTACTCCTTGAAGTCCATGATTGTGATAATACTGATATTTTTAACAGCACCAACAGCAACCCATGCCATAGCCAATGCGGCCTACAAAAAGGACATAAAACCCAGGATGCTTATCAAGAATGATCTGGAGGTAAAGAAATGATACCAGATGCCTTCCTTGTACTGCTGTTGATAATGAGCATTATAATCATCGAAATAAAGGATCTTATACATGCAATAATCATTCTTGCAGGTGCTGATGTTGTCCTGGCCCTGTCATTTTATCTGATGGCAGCCCCTGACATTGCGATTACACAGATAGCTGTGGGGGCCGCCTTAACCACTATGATATTCCTGATAGCGATTCACAAAACAAGGAGGTTTGAAGAATGAAAAAGAACATGGCAAAGGCCTATGTGATAACACTGCTTGCCATCATACTGACAAGCGCGGTTATAATCCTGCCCGGATTCGGGTCATTTCAGAATAAGCATGTTGCTGAGTATTATATAGATAATGGTGCAATAGATACAGGATCAGCAAACCTTGTTAATTCAATAGTTTGGGATTACAGGGGATATGATACACTGGGAGAAGAAACAGTCCTTTTCATTGCAGCACTTGGTGTTTTATTGGTTATAGGGAGGAAGCATGGATAGCCTTATAAAAACAGTAACCAAGATTGTGTTCCCGTTTATCCTCTTGCTTGGCGTATACATAGCACTCCATGGGCATCTTAGCCCGGGGGGTGCGTTCCCAGCAGGAGTTATAATAGCAACCGGCTTCGCATTACTAATAGTGTCATATACAGAAAGGGATGTTGAGCATAAAATAACAAGGCATGAATTAATAGACTTCAAAACAATAGCAGGTATAATCCTTATAGTCTTAATTATAAGCATGGGGCACAAGTCAAGAATGGATCTTCTAAATACACAGACATTTCTGGAATTATGGAGCGGTGGTTTCACTCCCTTTCTGAACATAACAGGAATGTTCATGATCATAACAGCAATAATTGTTATACTCTACACCATGATCAGGGAATAGTCATGGGAGGTAAAAAATGATACCGTATATAGTGTCAATGGCCTTGGTGCTTGTAGGAATCTATGCATTAATAGTAAAGGAGAATCTTATAAAGAAAGTGATAGGCCTTGCTGTGTTTTCCAATGGTATCCATTTGTTTTTGATATCCATTGGCTACAGGATGGGCGGTATTGCACCAATAATACAGGAACTGAATTTCAATCAGTTCAGCCAACTGGCTGTTGATCCTTTGCCGCAGGCCATGGTCTTGACATCCATAGTAATTAATTTATCTGTGACAGCAGTGGCCCTTTCCCTGATAATCCAGGCCCACAGAAAGTTTGGAACAACAGATTCAAGAAAAATAAGGAGCCTGAGGGGATAAAGATGTTATACTCTTTCCTGACAATACCCACGCTGCTTGCTGCAGCGTTTCTAATACCCCTTATTAGTTTAAAGGAGGGAAGATTTATCCCTTATGTTGCCATGTCAGGCTCTCTGGTATCATTGTTTTTCGCATTCATAACAGTGCCCATGGTTATGGAGCACGGTGTGCTAACAACACAGATGGAGGAGTGGCCTGCACCATTCGGGATCACACTCGCTGTTGACTCATTCAGTATGCTTCTGATAATTATTGTAACCCTTATAGGTTTCTTTGCACTGCTTTTTTCCCTGAGATTTATAAAGGAAAAGAAAACAGAATATTATTCCCTGACATGCCTGCTATTAGCAGGTCTTTTGGGTGCTGCGCACACAGGAGACATGTTCAATCTGTTTGTGTTCTTTGAGATAATGAGCATATCCTCTTATCTGCTCACAGCATACTACAGAAAGGCAGAATCCATAGAGGGTTCTATAAAGTATCTTTTAATGGGGTCTTTGGGAACAAGTCTTATACTATTTGGTGTTGCATTTCTCTATGGTGCTGCAGGCACGCTTAACATGGCTGATCTTGCTGTTCAGCTGCAGGGATTGGAGGGCTATATTGTTCCCATCGCCCTGGGCTTGCTGCTCACAGGGTTTGGATTCAAGGCAGCTATATTCCCATTCCACGCATGGAAACCGGATGCCATATCTGTTACACCCGTGCCTATTGCAGCTATATTTTCAACAGCATCAACGGCTGTGGGGATTTACACCATATTCAGGATATTTACACTGTTGCCTATCGGCTCTGTGTTCATACACAGCCTGCTGGTTGTTATAGGGGTTTTAACAATGATCGTGGGCGCTGTTCTCGCAATGCAACAGAATAAGCTGATGAGGCTGCTTGCTTATTCTTCAATATCCCAGGCAGGTTTTGTTCTTCTCGCGTTTGGTACAGGTATATTTAACCCTCTTGGTTACACAGCTGCTGTGTTTCATTTGTTCAACATAGTTATATTTGAAGCCCTGTTATTTTTTGTTGCAGGTGTGATAATACACGAAACAGGCACACAGGACATGAGAAAGCTTGGCGGGTTTGCAAGGTTTAGCCCTGTTTTATCTTACGCGTTCCTTATCGGCATACTGGCCAATATTGGCATTCCTTTACTAAGCGGGTTTTCAAGCAAATGGCTGATTTATATATCCACCCTCAAGTCATTTCCTGTCTTAACCCTTGTCGCTGTTGTAGTTTCTGTCCTGACCATGACCTATTCCTTGAAGGCATATAATCTTATATTTCTGGGCAATGTAAATATCAAGCCAAGGGCCATCTCAAGGTCTATGCTTGTGCCCATTATAATACTGGCTGCCATAGTTATATTTTTCGGAGTTTTGCCTCAGATCGGAATTGAAATCTCAGAGTTCATTGTCAGAAGCTTTGATAATTCACTGTATATAAGCAGGGTGTTAATATGATAATGGGGTTACTTGATATACAAAAAATAATAATAGTTTTCCTTTTCTTTTTAGCAGTGTTTGGTATAATTTACATCATGAGCAGGGGCACAAAAGGATCAAAGGAAAAAAGCAAAAGCAAGATATATGCTTGTGGAGAAAACATAAGACCTGAGAACATGAATGTGCCCCAGGAAAGTTTTTACAATACACTAATCAAGGCGCTAAGACTGAAAAAATTAAGTTATATGCATTCAGGGAGCTTAACTGATTACATGTTTTGGATAATCACAGGGATGGTTGTTTTGATAATACTGCTGGTGGCCTTATGGTAAAGAGAACCCTTTACAGGATCGTGGACAAGGCAGTTAATTACGCCAGAGCCAAGTCTCCATGGGTGCTGCATTTGGATACAGGGGGATGCAATGGCTGTGCAATAGAGACCTTTGCTGTGCTTTCACCAAGATACGACATAGAAAGGTTTGGGGGTGTGAGCAAGGCAAATCCAAGGCATTCAGACATCCTGATAATATCAGGAGCTGTGTCCAGAAAGATAAAAGAAAGACTAAGAAGGATCTATGACCAGACCCCTGATCCCAAGATAGTCATAGCAGTAGGATCCTGTGCCATCACCAAAGGCGTCTTTCATGATGCCTATAACATAGTAGGTCCCCTGGACAAGATAATGCCTGTTGATGTATATATACCAGGATGCCCGCCAAAACCAGAGGCAATAATAAACGGTCTGGTCCAGGGCCTGTCACTGTGGAGAAAGAAATGATAGATGTAAGAGAACCCAGAAACAAAAAAGAAATAGAATGCCTATACAAACTGAGGTGGATAATAATGAGAAAGCCATGGAACCAGCCCAGGGGTTCAGAAAAAGACGAACTTGAGGACAAGAGCTGGAATGTTATAGCCCTGGATGGAAAGAAGGTTGTTGGAACCGCAAGACTGCATAAAAAATCTGAGACAGCAGGGCAGATAAGATTCATGTGTGTTGATGAAGAATACAGGAAAAGGGGCATAGGAAAAAAGATGATTGATTACCTGCATGAAAAAGCCAAAGCCATTGGCCTTAAGAAAATAGTGGCAGATGTCAGGGAAAGTGCAAAGGAATTCTACCTTAGCAAGGGCTATAATATAACAGGCAGGGGCCATACGCTGTTCGGTGAAATAAAGCATTTCAAAATGGAAAGGGAGTTAACATGATGCCAAAAGATTTTGTTGCTACAGCTTATGTTGTAAAAGACAACAAGGTACTTCTCGTTCACCACAGAAAACTGGGTATGTGGCTGCCTCCTGGAGGTCACATAGAAAAAAATGAGACCCCGGAAGATGCACTGCATAGAGAAATACGTGAAGAAGCAGGGATTGACATAGAAATCATTGGAGACAGCGACAATGAGGGCAATGCTGAAGGAAAAGCCATGGCTCTAACAACCCCGGACCATATCCAGCTGGAAGAGATAGATGGAAAACACCAGCATATAGATCTTGTGTACTTTGCCAAGGCCAAAACCGACAAGGTCAAGTTAAAGCAGGATGAGCATCATGACATAAGATGGTTCTCTCTGGAGGAACTGAATTCCCCTGAGATAAAACACAATGTAAAGCATTTCGCCAGAAAAGCGATAAGGAAGTTATCAGAATGAAACCATCAGATATAGGAGATATCTATAAGAAGCAGAAAGGATCTGTGTTTATTGAGATCCCAGAGGCAGAACTGATGGGAACCCTGAAGAAGATAAAAGAGAATGGCATCACCAGAATATGTGATATCTCTGGTTATGATAATGGAAAAGAAATTGAAGTCATGTACAGGTTTCCCATAGAAAAGGACAAGATACTCATCAACATAAAGGTCAGAATTGCAAGGAATAAACCAAGAATAAAAACAGTTACCAGAATCTTCCCTGGCGCATTCCTCTATGAAAGGGAATTATCAGAGATGTTTGGTATAGATATTGCAAATCATCCTGATCTAAGGAAACTGCTGTTGCACAGGAATTCCCCTGATGCTCCTTTAAAGAAGGAGGTTGAAATTAGAAAAAATGGCAAAAGAAGTTAAGGGTTACTCGCTTCCCATAGGGCCTCAACGCAGATCTTGTTAAAATCTGCGGGGCAAACACCCAATGTATGTGGAAGCAGAGAATCTGCAGGTAACTGTTGATGGAGAAACCATAATGGATGTAGAGGTAAATATAGGCTACATTCACAGGGGTGTGGAGGCCCTGATGCAGAAGAGGAATTACATCCAGAACATCTACCTGGCAGAAAGAATCTGCGGTATCTGCTCTGGTATCCATACCGTGACCTATTGCCAAATGGTGGAAAACCTCATGAACATTGATATCCCGGAAAGGGCCAGGTATATAAGAACAATCATCTTGGAATTGGAGAGACTGCACAGTCATCTGCTTTATCTTGGTGTGATGGGATATGAGATGGGCCTTGATACAATATTCATGTTTTCATGGAAAGATCGGGAATATGTAATGGAGATACTCGAAGAGATTTCAGGTAACAGAGTTAATTATGCAATGAACACAATAGGCGGTGTGAGAAGGGACATATCCACGCAAAAGATACCTGAATTCCTTAAAAAGATAGACAAGATAGACAAGCAGGCCAGGTATTACAAAAAAATATTCACCAGTGACAGAGCAGTCTTGGCCAGGACAAGGAACATTGGTATCCTAAAAAAGAGCGATGTGGAGAAGTATTCTGTACTAGGTCCGGTAGCCAGGGCCTCTGATGTCAGTTATGACATGAGAAAGATATCACCATATGCAGCTTACGAATCCTTGGAAAATGTATGGAGTGTTATAACAGAAAAAGCAGGTGATGTGCGTGCCAGGGTCATGGTAAAGATAAGAGAGATCAATGAAGCAGTTAAGATACTTAAGCATTGCTTCAAGAACATCCCCAAAACACCAATAAAGAAACAAGCACCTTTTGTTGTTCCGCCTGATGAGGCCATATCCAGGACAGAGGCCCCAAGGGGGGAGCTGATATACTACGGAATCTCCAATGGCACAGACAAACCAGAGAGGGTAAGGGTGAGAACTCCCAGCTATACCAACATGATCTCTCTAAGACCCATGCTGCTAAAGCAGCAGCTGGCTGACCTCCCTGTAATAGTGGGTTCTATAGATCCATGCTTCTCATGTACCGATAGAATTACACTAATAGATCAAAACACCTGGGAAAGGAAAACAGTGACTCCACAGGATCTGAAGAAACTGGATGATGCAGAATGATAGACCAAATAATTAATGTCCTGATATACCCTGGATTTGCCTTTATAATTTTCTTTAGCCTTATCTATGCAGGAATACTAAGAAAGCTTGCAGCCAGAATGCAGAACAGGGTCGGCCCTCCTGTGTGGCAGCCCGTACTGGATATAATCAAGCTTATGGGCAAGGAGGATATAGACCCAGAACAGGCCAAAACCGGATTCACTTTCTGGCCTTTCATAGCAGCGGCATCCATGGTGGTGGCAGGCCTTTTAACCCCCATAGCAGGCACTGTGGGCCTGAGCTTTTCTGGAGATTTCATAGTATTGATATACTTCCTTGTTTTTGGATCCCTGGCCCTTTACTTGGCTGGTTTCTCTAGTTC
>CAYNRQ010000010.1:0-24993 GCA_964399875.1 uncultured archaeon | reverse complement strand
ACCAATTGTGTGTGACTGGTGGTAAGGAGCTAATCAATTAACCGTTTGAGATAAGAATCCACTGGTCACAGTCTTGCAGCTTTGCTCAACAGATGTGCTGCATCTCGTGCTGATGCACGAGAACCAGTAACATCAACAACCAACAAGCGGCCTGCACAGGCAGCCATGAGGAATTCTTCATCTCTTCAAAGGTTAGACCAGAGATGAAGAGGTGTATAGTGCCTTTAATGCAAAGACGAGGCATGATACCCTGTCCGATGAAAAAGAAGAGACAATATGCTCTCAAGCGCTAACTCATGGCGATATGAGCTAACAAATAACTGTTTGAGATTATTAATAGAAATCCGGATTGTTATGGCACTGGAGAAGATAGTTATTGGAAGAAATGTTAAGGATATGCAGGCATTTGGTCTGACTGGAACCGCTTTTATAGGTAGGCACATAGTCGGAAAAGGTGAAGAGGCCCATCTGACAAACCCCATATGCATGGATGTGGTAAGGCCCCACATCGTTCTGATAACAGGAAAGAGAGGCTCAGGAAAGAGCTACTCAGCATGTGTTATAGGCGAGGAAATAACGATGCTGCCTCCGGAAATAAAAAACAATCTTTCTGTCCTCATGATTGATACAATGGGGATATTCTGGTCAATGGGAAAGCCCAATGAAAAGGATACTGAATTGCTTAAAGAATGGGGCCTGAAATCAAAGGGAATGGATGTAAGGCTTTTTGTCCCAAAGATGTTCGCAGAAGAATATGAAAATATTGGGATAAAGGTAAACAGGAAACTTAAGCTTCCATGCGGTGAACTGACAGCCCTGGACTGGATATTAACATTCAGATTCGATCCAATGGATGCACATGGACTTGCTATAGAAAGGATAATCAAATCCATGAAGAAGAGATATGAAAACATATATTCAGTGGATGATATAATAAATGAAATCCAGGAGGACCAAAGAACAGATCAAAAAATAAAAAATGCTCTAACAAGCAGATTCGAATCAGCAAGAGACTGGGGAATATTCGAGAAAAAAGGAACCTCTGTTAAGGACCTGTTCCAGAAGGGAAAAGTTTCTATAATAGATGTTTCACATTTCCCAAGAACTGAGTCCGGGTGGGGTGTGAGAAGTATGGTTATAGGTATGCTTGCCAGAAGAATCTTCCAGTACAGGCTTCGGGCAAGGAAGGGTGAAGAGTTTGAGATTATGAGTGGTGAAGCAGAAGAGACCATACCCATGGTATGGATGATAATTGATGAGGCACATCAGTTCATTCCTTCTGAGGGGAAAACAGCTGCAACAGAACCTATGTTAACCCTGGTAAAGGAGGGAAGGGAGCCTGGCATATCCCTTGTCCTGATAACCCAGATGCCTAATAAGCTTCACCCAGAGGCACTGGCTCAATCAGATTTAATAATATCCCACAGACTAACAGCAGAGGCTGACATAAACGCTTTAAGAAGCATAATGCAAACATATGTTTTAAAAGATATAAAGGAACTGATAAATTCACTGCCAAGGCAAACAGGTGCTGCAATAGTTCTGGATGATAACTCAGAGAGGCTGTATTCTGTACAGGTAAGGCCAAGATTAAGCTGGCACGCCGGAGGCTCTCCGGCAGCAATAAAGGAAAAGGGCCTGTTTGATTAGCTCTCCAGATACCCCTTCTTTTTATGGCCCAGATAATCAGTCTTGGCGGTGTCTATATAGGTTCCTGAGAATGTTCCATAATCGGCAATGTCTCTTTCCTCCCCCTTTTCTTTTTCGGTTTTTTCTATTTCAGGTGTCCACACAACTTCAAATGTTCTAACCCTGGAACCTTCTTCTGGCTGTAAAGGTGCCTGATAACTTAGTGTTATGTCTAATCGGCGGCGGATTTTACCGAAAAGAATCGATATCTTTATATCTTATTTAGGGGCTGGTAGTTCAGATTAAATGTAAATGTAATACATGAAAGTTTTCATATTGCTTGCTTTGGTAATCAGTGTAGTTCTTGTAAGTGGGTGTATCCAATCATATGGTCAAACTGGCCCGGCTTTATGGGTATATAAAACAAAAGCGGATTATACCAATATGATGAGTTTCGTTCTTGACGACAATAACGAAGTTGGATTACTTCCTGCTTTACCTCATCCCGGTGTTGTTAATTATAAAGATGGATTTTACTATGCAAGGAGACCCAAAGCTCCATACATTCTTAGTCACACAGTTATTGTTAATATGACGCTTGATGAATGGGAAGTTTGGACCCAAACCCATGATAACAGTGATTTGGTTAATTATATAATTGAGATGAATCCTATCACTGAGGCATATCTGTGCGAAAGCCCAGATGACATCCCTAGTCTTGCGGTTGGTGAGGTCCCTCACACATGTGAGTCCGTACAAATTATGACCGGTGGTGAGGAGTTGACCAATTAACCGTTTGAGATTCCTCCGGTGTATTACACCGGCCAGAATGCCGTTCGCAGCATCGTTTATATAATCTGCTGTTTGCCCGATAATTTCAGATATTCTGCCTGTATATTCCTTTTCGTATCTGGATAAGACATTGTTTATTCTAATGCGCATTGCTGTAACACCAGCTTTGTTATCATCTCATCCTCACTTCCTCGAATTCCACTTTCTTTTTAAGAATTAAATCCTTTATCCCCTTCTGTTTGGCTGTGAGCCTGGAATCCCCTGTCTTGAACTCTATGAAAACTATCTTGTCTTGCTCAAACTGGATACCGTCTATTGGCGTGCCCAGGAATCGGAAGTTCTGGCTGTCGTACGGGTAGTCCTTTAGAAACGGAATGAACTGTTCTGTCATCTTTCCATATTTGGCGGACAAGCTGTGCTTGTCGAACTTCAGCTGTGAAAGCTGCCTCTGCAATCTTCTGTAAAGGTAAAGGATTATTAGGAAGAGGATGAGTGTCACAGCAAACAAGACTTCTAAGAGCATGGTTATTTTTTGTTTTTATGATTAAAAATCTATTTGTGCAGTTCTAATATATCCTTGTCCTTTAGGGTATGATCCAGACCCACCTTCTGTCCTGGAAACCTTGCTGTGGGCCCCCAGATTCTGGCAAAGGTAAAGTCCTTGGCAAAATCCCCATGTATATGGTTGCACACGTCCCTTATCCTACATCCTGTTTTGAATATGAACGGTTCCCCAAGATCCGGCTGCTTGCCAGCCTTTTTCATGTAGATTCTGATAAGGCCCAGTTTTCCCCACATCTTTCTTTTTAAATCCTCAATTCCCCTTCCATCTGTTGCTGATATGGCCACAGAATTATTATTCAGTTCTGGTTTTCCGCCCAGATCTATCTTGTTATAAACGGTCAGGGCAGGAACATAAACCCTGTTCTTCATGATGCAGTCTATCAGCTGCTCTGACGTTATATCATCCCTTATAAGGACATCTGCGTTCAGGATCTTGAACTCTTGCAGTATGGACTTTATCTCTTCCCTTCCCATCTTCAGTTTCTTGGTGGATCCTATTGTCAGACCCCCTGTATTTCTTTTCTCTATCCTGACATCAGGCCTTCTCTGGTTCAGTCTGAACCCTGCCTCATAGAATTCTTTCTTTATAATGTCTGCTTGGCCAGGTTTTTTCACATCAACCACAATCAAAACAAGATCAGCGTTTCTAATGACAGAGAGAACCTCCTTGCCCCGGCCCCTGCCAGAAGCAGCTCCCTCAACAAGACCAGGAACATCCAGGAGCTGTATCTTTGCTCCGTTGTAATCAAGAACGCCTGGAATAACCTCTATGGTTGTGAAGTCATATTCACCCACCCTGGACTCGGCATTTGTCAGCCTGTTTAATAGCGTGGACTTTCCTACAGAAGGGAATCCTACCAGGATGACTGTGGCATCGCCTGACTTCTTTATTGCATATCCAAGGCCCTTGGCACCAGATCTCGCTTTTTTTTCCTGTTCTGCCCTCAGCCTCGCAAGTTTGGCCTTGAGCCTGCCTATATGCCCCTGGGTGGCTTTGTTATACTTGGTCTTTGCCAGCTCTTCTTCAATTTTTCTAATCTCTTCCTCTGGTGTCATAATTTAATTGGGTATAGTCCCATTCCAGCCAACTAATACCTCCTATTACTTAGTAGATTCAATAACTTTTTAACTTGAGTATCAACAGACAGTTTCCTATGATTATACCTCCAAACATACTCACCAAGATACAGAGCTAACCGCTCCCCCCTTATACCGCCCTTAGCAGCTAACCTGCGCTTCAGGTAACCCCAGAACCCTTCCAGACCGTTAATATGCGTTCCTTTCTTGTCACTATACCCCCCTGCCGTGTTCAATCAATCTGTGAACATACCCTTGCGTTGCAATGCCTGTATAGCCTTTTCATGTATCCGAGCATATAGCAGAGCCTTTCTTGACTTGTTTCTTGATTAGCTGATGGAAGTAGAACAACTCTTTCTTGCCCGCTTATAACCAAATTATAAGCGGAGGTGACAACATGAAAAAGGCTAGTATTGGTATTTTACTGGTGGGATAACTTCCGTTAGAGCTGATCCTGAAGTTTGTGACTATGCAGATAACGATGGCGATGGTTATGTTTAGGCGGTTCAAATGATGGCAATATATGCACGAGTTCCGGTGACTGTCCGGGAGGGAGTTGTTTGATGGTTGATGAAGATTTTACCTACAACGGGATTGCTACTGGCTTATCTTGTGATGGTGTCGGAGAGTGTGGGATTGGTACTGTTTATTGTGTAGACACTAGTACTTCAGATTGTAGTACTAATCCTGGGGGACCAGATGATGAATCACAACCAGAAACCTGCAACACTCTCGACGACGACTGCGACTCTGAAGTGGACGAAGGCGGCGTGTGCGAAATCCTTAGCATAACGCTAAGCAACGCTCCGGTTGTATTTTCAAATATGAACCCAGGAGCGACGACGAATGCAAACATAGGGAATGAATTCCCCCTTACCGTAACAATTGATTCTGAAACAACCGTGACTGATGTTTCTGTATCAGTCAAAGCCAATGTTTCTGATTTTGTTTGCGATGGGGGTGGATGCAATATTGGCACTGACAAATTTGCAGTAAGCAATATGGAATGGAGCCCAAGCTCAACTTTCCCAGGAACAGATTACACTACGTCTGACGCAACTGTGTGTACGGGATTGGTAGCTGATGATACGTGCAACATTTATCATCAGTTGTACGTGCCAGCTGGCCAAACGGCTGGAAGCTATGGTGTTGGCATCACCATAATCGCATCAGGTTCGCCGCCGTAGAATGCTAAGCGGCAGGCAGAAAATTATTTTTGGACGTATGAATGTGAAGTGGCTCATTGTCAATGATGCCAGGAATAAGTGAAATAACACCTTGCAATTACTCTGCTAAAATTAAAAAACTTTAAATAATAGTAGGGATATTATTAAATATGGTTAGTGTAATGCAACCGGCAGAAATGCCTCCAGAGATATATGTAGAGAGGGAACTGGAAAGGGAGATATCCAGATACCTGCGTTCAAGAGAAATTATAGCAGTGGTTGGAGCAAGGCAATGCGGAAAAACAACAATGATTAATAACATTTTAGGCAGATTAAAAAAACAGGGCAAGAAAATAAACAGTATAAGCTTTGATGACCAAAAAATTCTCGAATTGTTTGAAAATGACATAGACTCTTTCATTGACCTGCATGTCAATGGGTTTGACATTCTGTTCATAGATGAAGTCCATTATTCAGAAGACAGCGGAAAAAAATTAAAATACATATATGATAACCACGATATCAAAATATTCATATCAGGATCTTCTGCTGCAGAAATTTCAATCCACAGCCTAAAATATCTGGTTGGGAGAATCTTCACCTTCACACTATATCCGTTCTCCTTCAGGGAGTTCTTAAGTGCCAAAAACCCGAAATTAGTCAACCTTTATGGAACAGGAAGATATAAAGAGGGCATCATAAAAGAACTGAATAATCACCTAAAAGAATTTCTTTTATACGGGGGGTATCCAAGAGTGGTTTTAGCGAAAACCAAAAAAGAGAAAAAGAAAATATTGGAAAACATTTTCAATATTTATCTATTGAAAGAAATAAGAGAAATACTTGATTTGAGCAAGGATTACCGCCTGATGAGCCTCTTGAAGGCCCTATCACTGCAAATAGGAAATATCGTGAATTATAACGAGCTGTCCCGATTGACAGGATATCCTTATTATGAGCTGAAAAAATACCTTAACATTCTGGAGAAGACATATGTGTGTAACTTAATCATGCCCTTTTTCACGAATAAGCGGACAGAGCTTGTGAAAAACCCAAAGGTTTACTTCATTGATGCTGGTTTCAGGAATATTTGTATTGACAATTTCAGTGAAGAGAGGTCTGATATGGGAAGTTTATATGAAAATTTTGTTTTTTCAGAGCTAATCAAAAAGCATGGAAAAGTAAAGTTTTGGAATACAAAATCAAAAGCTGAGGTTGATTTCATTGTAGAAAGTGGAGGGAAAATAATACCAATAGAAATAAAGGCAAATGCCAGCGAAGCAAAAACAACAAAATCTTTCAATTCATTCATCAAAAAATATAGGCCAAAGGAAGGGTATTTTCTTTCATTGGGTTTTGAGGGAAAGGGTAATATAAGCAATTGCAGGATAGATTTTTTGCCTTTTGTGAAATTTTCCGGCAATACAATGGCCAAGATTTTAGAGCCATAAATACAGCAAGGCACAGAGCCAGACTGGTGCGGTTCAGGGTTCAGACACAGTCTAAGATTAAAGCATATCAGTTAAGGGATGACATTCAATACAAGAGAAAACTATGGAACAGCGAAGGCGTTGGTTGGCTTCAAAACCTCAATGATAAGAACATAACCAACTTCCTACGCATCTACATGATAATATGCAGGGAAATAAAGGAAGTTACGGCAGGGGTTAACAGGATAGCCAGAAACAGAGAGGTAACCAATTATTGCAGACAATACCAGGCATAGGCAGTTTACATCCTTGCTTATAGCAGCAGAGATAGCAGATATAAACAGGTTTGAAAATCCAAAATCACTGGTAAGCTATGCTGGACTATGCCCTGGAATACATCAGTCCGGACCAAAGAGCTATGCTGTGATGAGAAAGGAATACAGCCACTGGCTTAAATGGGCTGTTGTTGAGTCATCAGGAAGGGCTGCAATTATGCAAACCAGGTATGCAAGACATTACTGCACCATACTGGATAAGGCCAGGTGTGAGGACGGTCCTGTGCCTGAACTGGGTTGTTATTGCGAAAATCAGTTTTATACACCTGGCTACTGCTTAAGTGGCGAATGGTTTGAGAATATGCCTGAAGAATTCCCATGGTATTATCTGATAATATCTTGTGTGGTTATTCTTGTCGGGGGAGCTGCCTGTTCGCATACCAAGAGCGGGGAGAAAGAAAAGAAGGAAGTCATGTGGGATGGGTTGAAGCAAATTTATAAAGTTTATAAATTTGTTTTACTGAAAAGGATGTATGGAGTGCAGAAAATGTCCTTATTTTGAAAAGAAAAGAAAAAACAAACTTTTAGGTGGCAAGGTTATTATGGGTTTCTGTAAACTAAGGGAAAGGCATATAAGTGATGAAACAATAACCGCTGAGTTTTGTAAAGACAGGGCTATTTTAACATTGTCTGAAAATGATACCCCCCATGATTTTATTGAAAAGATAGTTAATGAGGAAGAGGGAAATAAAGAAAGAGCATTATCAGAAAACAGAGAGCGATCCGGCGCTGAACAGGATGGTCAGAGTGTATTTCTAAGCCAGAAACCTAAACTCAAAAAACAACTATCAGAGGAAGAAGAGAAACTTATAAAAAAAGCTGCCTGGGGATCCTGACCACCTTTCCCGGTAAAGCTTTTACCAGCAATTAGAAATATTTCTATTAACAGTAAAAAGTTCTATGGTAGGAAATCCTTTTCCTTTATTTTCTGCGGCAGATATTTATCAGAAATAAACTTTATACCCTTTGCAGACAAGGCCTCAAGTTCAAGTTTGTGATCCACTTTAAGCATGTGATTAAGTTCTTGCTGCCATTCCTTTGGCTTGAACCATACATATTTTAGCATTTCATTTGTCCTCTTAATGTCACCCTTGTTCAGCTTTATAGTAACGTTTTTTGGAATGTTGAATTTTTCTACATCCTGTGTTGTTAGGCCAATAAACCTTGCTTCTGGTGTGCCCAGCCTGTCTGAAAGAAAAGACAGGTTTATGGAACCTTGTTTGATAACAGAATAGATGTAATAACCCCATGCATCAGCATCTGTAAGAACATAGACCGGCAGCTTGAATTCATTATGAAGTCTGTTGATGGCTCTTCTTGTGCCCCTGTCCGGCTGACCCTTGCCTGTTATTATTATACAGTTTTCTTTATCCCAAAATTTATCCTCGTTCAAACGCTGCCACACAGCATCCTTCTCTATAACAAGAACATAGTCTGCCTTTACATCAGCAAATTTAATTTTTTCTGGCTCCACATTGGATGGTATTGCCCAGCCAGAGCTACCCATCTTGCTTGCATCTATAGTATCTTTGCCGTCAATTATCTTTATTCGTCCTGCAAGATAACCTTTCCTGTCCGCCTTAAGGTTGAGTCTTTCCCTCAGTGTGTTAAGCGCAGCTTCCAGATCCTCTATGATAGGGTCTGATTCTGACTGGTCTTCCACGGTATTTTCTTTGGTTCCAGGTATGGTCCTTTTCAGCGCATAATAAAGATCCCTGATAGAAGTGGTTACACCCTGCTCTATTATTTTCTTGCACTCAGCAGCAACCATTAAGGTCTGCATAAACTTTCTTGTGTGGGCCACATTAAGGTATGTTCTGTGTGACAGTTTGTCACCAAGTCTTACAAGGCCCGATTTTTCATCAAAATATATATTGGAAAGAACCCTTACAGGCAGTTCTATATCAGGATTCTTTTTCTTCTCTATCTGGGCTAATGTTTTATTTCCAAGTTCCTTAAGCCTTTCCATTGGTTTTTCTGTTATTGGCATAGTAAACGGCCGCTATCTGATTATATCTTAAGCGGTCACACCTCCTTTTCTGGTGAAGACTGGACGGATTTGTCTGCTTTTTCCTTATCAGGTTCCTTCTTGTTTTCTCCCTCTTTCATTTCCTTTTCTAATCTTTCAGTCGCCTGTTCTGAAAGCTCTATAGTCTTTATATTCTTTTCAGCAATGTCTTTTATATCTGTTTCTATTTTTTCAATTGGTTTTCCTGTTAACTCACTGAGGGCAACTGCTGTTTCATGTGCATACCTCTCGAATATGGATCTTCTCTCAGCCTGATACTGGGCCCTTCTTACTCCTGAAAGGTATACAGAAAGCTTTCTTGCGCATTCCTGCAGTGCAAGCTTTATCTCCTTTATTATTATAGGATATGATGCTATGGCCTCCTTGGATTCAGAAGTGAATGGAACCCAAACAGAGGCCATGTGAACAAATATAGCAACAGGATCCGTAGGCATCTTGTCAGACTGCACGCCATACCTCCTCCAATCCGTACCTGATATGGATTTTGTTATTGCGCACCCACCAGCCTGGTAAAGCAGAGGAACCCTGTTGGCAAACCTCATGAATTTGGCTTCGGTTATAGATCCACCATATGCTATTCCAACCTCGATCTGGAAAGGCCATCCCCTGTAAACTGCCGGTGGCCTAGAAACAGCCACCACGAATTCAGGGTTTAGTTCCTTTTTCAGGCCCTCTTCTATTAGATGGCCTCCAAGCGGGGACAAACAATCTGTTGGTGGCCGCATCAATTTTGTTTCTTTAACAGCTTTAACAAGAGAAACTATTTGATCATCTGTTACTTTTCTAGGTGATATCATCATGAAAGCTTCACCTTTATCATCAAGGATGCCGGCCTTCTTTATTATCTCCTTTGCTATTGTTTTTCCAACCCTTGTAAATTCTGATGTAAGAAACCCTGAAAGCGTCCTGGTCTTGCTTTCCTTAAGCATCCTTGCTAGTATACCAACCTCCACACCATATAGATGCGGTTTTATCTCTTTGGGTTCCTTGGGGAGTTTTTCTATACCCCTCTTGAACTCAAACCTTCCGGTAGGTGAATCAAATATTATGTTTGCGTATGGATTTGATATTGCTGTCTGCTTTATGTATTCAAGCACAGACTGCTTATGCTCCCTGTATAAACCCTCGCATTGAAATGTTATCTGGGTTCCATGCCAGTCCTTACCATCTAAAACATCCTCATCTATTATGATTGGTTCATTCTTCTTTACATCTATCTTTAATTTGTATCTATGCGTCTTTCCATCACCTGTTGAGGATATAATCTCTGTTGGCTGACCTGTGGTCAATTGGGAATAAAGAACAGCACATGAAATGCCCAAACCCTGTTGTCCGCGACTCTGTCTGAGCCGGTGAAACTTACTGCCATAAAGCAATGTCCCAAATATTTTAGGGATATGTTTCTTAAGTATACCTGGTCCATTGTCTTTAATTATAATCTTATATTTTTCCTTTTCTAGTTCTTCTACCTTGATGTATATATCAGGCAGTATCCTGGCCTCTTCTGTAGCATCCAGGCCATTATCTACACCTTCTTTTACTATTATTAGCAGAGCCTTGATCTTGTTATCATAACCCAGTAAATGCCTGTTCTTCTCGAAAAATTCTGATATAGCGATTTCCCTAGCACTGCCCGAGACCATCTGTGCAGTCTTCACTTTCCCATTATCTATTGCATTTCCCTCTATCATTTTATCCCCGGAACATAAAGAAGGAGATTTTTATTTTTGTTCTGTTTTCTTTATAAAGTTTTCTTAAGGGTTTTAAAATCCTCCAAATCAGTATCTTTAACCCTTTTTTCTAATAATTTATTATTTAATTTCAATGTTTTTAAGTGTTTTCTGGCTTGGTTTTTTGTCATTTTTTTCTCTTCAAAAAGGCATCGCATAACAGCGTTTTTAACCTTCATTTTCTGCTGCAGAACAACCCTTGAAAACAGACTTTTTCTTTTCCTTTTTTTGAGCAAAATGACAACAGAATTTGTTTTTGGCTCTGGCCTGAAGGCATTTTTTTCCACCTCGAACAGTATCTCTGCATCAAAAAACTCTTGAGCAAGAAGACCCAATCTAGATTTACCAAGCAATCTGTAGGCAAAACTCCTTGGAACTGTTAGCACAGCAAGCTTAAAATCACAAAAAATCAGTTTCTGAATCAAGGCTTCGCATATAGAATAGGGAAGATTTGAAATTACTTTATCAAATCTAATCTTATCTATCATTTTTAGAATATTCCCAAAAACAATCTCAGCTTTTATATTTTTCAGATCTTTTTCAAACTTCTTACTAATTTCAACAGCTATAATCTTGCCTTTTGTTTTTACGAGTTCTTTTGTAAGATTGCCAGTGCCTGCACCAATCTCCAGGACAGTATCATCTTTTTTTATCTTTGCAGAAGAAACCATTTTCTTAAGGATTTTTTCATTTATCATTATGTGCTGGTCCAGCATGACTTCCATAATAATTATATAAGTATTTAAATACAAATGAAAGATATTCTATAAAGTGATTCTTATGAATGCGCCTGTATATTCCTTAACAGGAACCGAGAAGGGCAGGGTTAATATAGCTAGGGCCTTTTCTGGGTCTGTCCGAACCGATCTTATCAAAAGGGCTGTACTGGCTGAGCAAAGCCTAAACAGACAACCCTATGGTGCTGATAAACTGGCTGGAAAAAGAACATCAGCTCATTATCATGGTAAGAGGCACTACAGATACAGCATGATGAACAGGGAAATGGCAAGAATGAAAAGGATACACGGAAGCGGTTACCTTTCATACACAGCCAGGTTTGTTCCGCAGGCTATAAAGGGAAGAAAGGCACATCCACCAAAGGTTGAAAAGAACTGGGTTAAGAGAATAAACAAGAAAGAATGGTTAAAGGCCTTTTATTCTGCTATAGCAGCAACAGGAAAAAAGGATATTGTTTCTGAAAGAAACCATAGTATAGGACCTTTAAAACACATACCCCTTATTATTGATGATAAAATCCAGGAAATGACAAAAACAAAAGATGTCATAAAGGTCCTTGAAAAACTGGGTCTTGAAGAGGAATTAAAAAGAACATCAGAAACCAAGATAAGAGCAGGCCGGGGAAAGATAAGGGGAAGAAAAAAGAAAAGCAAGGCAGGACCTCTGATAATTGTTTCTGAAGATAAGGGTATTGGCAGGGCAGCAAAGAATCTTCCTGGTGCGGAGGTTGTGATGCTTTCAGACCTGAATGTCGAAATGCTGGCTCCGGGAACAGTGCCGGGCCGACTATGTATCTGGACCAAATCAGCCATGGAGACCTTTGCAAAGACTGAGAAGTAGCTAAGATGTTTTATATCAAGGAATTATTCCCGGCCATTCTCCACAGGACCCCGAAGTATTCCTTAAAGGTCCTGGCAACTTCCCTGCTTTTGATAACAAAGACCATGGCGGTTTCCTTTGTCCATATCAGCATGTCCACCATGTCTTTCTGAATGCCCACACTGGACAGGGTCACCTGAGGAATATATCTAACCTGGGTTAGTTTAGAATCCTGAAAAAATTTGGTGGCCTTGGTTCCTTTAATATCCTTATTGAATATTATTTTTGTTCTGATACCCTTAGCCACGCATTTTTTATGATAGTTCTGGAAAAAATACCTGGCCCCCCTTGCTATCGGATAACCAGGTCTTGCACCAAAAACAAGCCTCTCATCTCCTTTCTTAAGGTTTTCCAAAAGACCTTTGTAATATGTTTTTACTCCCTTATAGCCTTCATATATCATGGCCTCGTGGGGACTCTTCAGACTTTTCTGCTTCTTTAACAGAGCTGGAATTATATCCCTAATCTCTTTCTTCTGCTTTTCTATCTCTTCTTTCTTTTTCTCCAGAAGTTCAAGAATCTTGGTTGGAGATGTTGTCTGGAATATTCTTTTATTACCATGCTTCACATGGGATACAAGCCCCATAAATACGAGCCTGTCAAGGATAGGATAAACCTTGGAGCCTGAAACACCAGACTGCTTTATTATCGGGCCTGAAGAGCTGGGACCAAGTTCTAGCAAGGATGTATAGACCTTGACCTCCCCTCCTGTCAGACCTATCTTCTTTAGGCTGTTTTCTACTCCCATATTGATTTTTGGATTTCAAAAATAAAAATATTTATATTTTTACCCCCTTGGGGGGATATAATATTGACATTGCTCACCTTACAATAGCATATCATACAATTCTAAAAAGTGGAGGGATATTATGACAAGTGCGGTTCCGATAGTTGTTGAGGCAGTGCCTGAATACACCGGGCTTGACAGAGAAAGCGCAGACAACTACTACAGGGCAGGCCAGAGGAGCGCCCTGTTATCAAGCGAGGTGATAAACCCTTTTAGAGCAGCACTAAGAGATTATACAGAATTTGATGACCACAACAGGCCAGAAAAAGAAACAGAGGTCCCATGTGATATTGGCGAATTCAGGTTCGTCATGAAGGTCACACCAACCACAAAAAGGCCTGGTTACAGGGATGTGTTTGATGATACAAAAACATACTATAATGCAAGACTCAATGAATACAGGGCAGGAAACAGACCCGTGGATGTTTTCACCATAGAAAATGAGCCGTATATATCTGCTGAGGGTGCCTTGGCGAGAATAAAAAAATCAAAGAAAAAGATCAAATCCAACGGTATTAAGATAGAGATAACAGAAGAACCTGAAACACCAGCAGGGATTGAATCTGTAACTATACCATTAGGTCTGGACATGAGAGAGCTTAATGAAGGCAATGTGAGAAGGTATCTAGAAGCATGTGCTCTTGCAGAGGATTATGGAAGATTTATAGCAGGTTTTGAGGGTGACCTTCTGGAGCTTACGGGATACAGCAACGGGCGTGTGCCAGACCAGACAGAGCACATGTTTAAGCAGATAGGTGACCATATATTCCATGTGACCAGTACACCATATGACAGCACAAGCTGGGGTAAGGTTATTTCAGGTCTGGACAAAGAGCCAGGAAAGAAAAAACCAGAAAATGGCGGTGACCTTGTTTTGGTTACCAGAAACATAAATGCACCAAGACTTTCCATATATAACATAAGAATAAGAAAAGGCGAACACATGATAAGACTGAAAGGTCTTCTAAAAAGGATAGAGGAACTTGTGAAAGAAAACACAGAGACCAAGGTGAGGCAAAAACCAATAACACATTATCCGATTGTTTGATCATTAGGAATCTGCATCCCAATCACGAATCATATGCAAGAGATACCAATACCTCGTTTGTATACCCTGATCCTTAGGCATCTCGCGGAGTCAAAGACAAGCAAAACTATTTATATATTAATTATCTTATTATTCATATCATCTTAAAGACCCGATAAAAACCGGCTGATGGGGAAAAGCTCCATTCTAGTCTTTATCGAGGTTACAGTCTATAGTGTTAATATGTCAGCCAAGAAACTGAAAAAAGATAAGCGGGCCGGATCAACAGAAAAAAACCACCATGCCCTTACAGACGAGCAGTTGGACAAAATGATAGATGAGAGTATAGAGAAGCAGACAAAAGACAACATAGAAGAAGATAAAAAAACAGAGAAACCTAAAGAAGAAAAAAAAGAATTAAAGAAAGAGACACCAAAAACATCCAGGGAAATGGGCGTTGGAGGATATAATCCATGGAAGATTTTGATGTATCCCCACCTCGCAGAGAAATCCATAAACATGGTGGAGCTTGAGAATAAGCTTGTTTTTATTGTCAACAAGAAGGCTAACAAGGGCAATATAAAAGAGGCTGTGGAAAAGGGTTTTGATGTCAAGGTTTTATCCGTGAAAACAGAGATAACAAGGAAAGGCCAGAAAAAGGCCTACATAAAGCTGGGTCCTGATCACAGCGCGGCTGATATAGCTACAAGACTGGGTATGATATAAGGGAGGAAATGAGATATGGGTAAAAGACTAAGAGCTCAGAGAAGAGGCAAGGGAACGCCAACCTACAGGGTTCCTTCTTACAAGTTCAGGCCAGACCTAAGATACAAAAACCAGGCCGGCAAGGTAGTTGACATTGTCAATGATAAGATCAGGAATGCCCCCCTCGCACAGATAAGATACGAGGATAACAGCATAGGTTATATAGTTGCTCCAGAAGGATTAAGGGTTGGTGATAGGATAGAGAGTATAATCTTACCACTAGCAGAGATAAATGAGGGTTCCCAGATCTGCAGTATAGAGACATATCCAAACTCTGGGCCAAAACTCTGCAGGACATCAGGTTCCTGTAGCGTTTTAGTTTCAAAAACAAAAAAGGAATGCATAATTCAGCTTCCTTCCAAAAAGAAGAAAAAACTGCATCCCAGATGCAGGGCAATTCTAGGAATTCCTGCAGGAGAGGGGAGAAAGGAAAAGCCAATAGTAAAAGCAGGCAAGAAATGGATAATGATGCACGCCAGAGGTAAACTGTATCCAAGAACATCTGGTGTTGCAATGAATGCTCTCGACCACCCTTTTGGTGCCAGTGGGTCTGGAAAGGCAAGGTCTTCAATCTCAAGACATGCACCGCCAGGAAGAAAGGTTGGTTCAATATCGCCAAGGAGGACAGGTAAGAAGAAATAGATAATAATAACCATTATATGCAGAAACCAATGGAGGTGTCATATGCCTAAATTTGAATTCAGAGGAAAAAGCTTTGAAGAATTGCAGAAGATGAGTTTAGAGGAATTTAGCAGGCTTATTCCATCAAGGGAAAGAAGAACACTAAAGAGAGGATTCACAGAAACACAAAAGAAATTATTAGAGAACATAAGAAGAGACAGAAAAAAATTCCATAGGACCCATTGCAGGGACATGGTTATTATACCAGAGCTTGTTGGTGTTAAAATAGGCGTTCATAATGGCAAGGAGTATGTTCCTTTGGAGATAAAAGAAGAGATGGTTGGTCACAGACTTGGTGAATTCGCACTAACAAGGAAAAAAGTAGAACATTCTGCACCAGGGTTTGGTGCAACCAGGTCAAGCAAGTATGTGCCGTTGAAGTAAGGTGTTGATATGAAAATATTTAAAAAGATAAAGGTATACGTTGAAAGGCTTCCAAAAAACCATAAACACCCGGAGCTTTTCAATCTATCATATCATGTTCCACTTCATGAAAAGACATCCATATTTGGAATAACAGAGAATGACCTTTATATTCGAATAAATGACTTAAAGAAAAAATATAAAGAAATAGAGATTGTGGAAAACGGGAATTCAAGATTCTCTGAGGCAGCACATCTAACCATAACACAGTATTTAAACATAGTAAAGATAATAACAGGTGTTGATGGCATAGAAATTCCAAAGGAGGAATGATGTTAAGATACACCATGAACCCAAAACAAGAGAAGGCTGTTAAGGTTTATGGCAGAGGTTTGAGGATATCTAAGAAAAACTCGGTTACTGTTTGCAAAGCCATAACCGGATTAAACCTGGAAAAGGGCAAGGATTTATTGGAAAGGCTGATAGATCAAAAACAGAACCTTGATGGGAGATACTACACAAACATTGCCAAGGAGCTTTCAAATTTATTGAAGCTTGCTGAAAACAATGCAGAGTTCAAGGGTCTGGACACAAGCAGAATGCTTATACACGCTTCTGCACATAAAGGATTCACATTTTACAGGCCAAGAAGATTCAAGATGAGAAGAATGAAAAGAAAGGCCACTAACATCCAAATAATTCTGGAGGAGAGATGAATATGGAAACAGATTTAGAATTCAGGCACAAGTACAGGGTTTCAATGAGTGAATGTGGACCAGGCGATTTCAATGCTTTTAATTATTCCACCCCTTCTTTTCTGAGGACATACGATATAATGGGCAAATGGGACAGTTACGGAGAGAATGTTCCACATGGTAGCCGTATTTTTGCAACAACAAAAAAACTAAACAATAAACATATGCATTTTATAAGAAAATGCGGTTATGTTATAGAAGAGCTAAAACCTGAAGAGGCGTCAACATGCTAAAGCAATACTTCATAAAACAGGGAATAAAGGAGGCTCAAATAGAAGATTTTATTAGAAGCAGCTTTCCCCTTGGTGATTACTCTAGGACAGAACTGCAGAGAACACCCCTTGGTATAAAAATCATAATCTATACAAACAAGCCCGGAAGGATAATAGGAAGAGGAGGAAAGAACATAAATGATATAACAGATGCCATTAAGGCAAGGTTCAATCTGGAGAATCCGCAGATAGATGTTAAAACCATAGACAATCCAAACCTTGATGCAAGGATTGTTGCAAAACAGATATCCTCTGCATTGGAAAAAGGCTATAATTATAAGAAAATAGGAAATCTGACCCTTAAGAGGATCATGGACTCTGGAGCCATAGGTGCTGAGATAATAATTTCAGGAAAGATTAGCGGGAGCAAGGGCCTGACATCAAAGTTTAAAGAAGGTTATCTAAAATACAGCGGCCAGTTGCGCGAAGAGCTTGTGGATGAGGGATTCGAAATAGCACAGACAAAGCCAGGTCAGATTGGTGTCAGGGTAAAGATAATGAAAGAGTTTGAGGATATAGCAGGGGAGAGAAGAAAATTTGTTAAGGAAGTAGAAGAAGAGGAAAAGGAACTATTGGAGGAAACCTTAAAAAAGGAAGAAGTTCAGATAGAAAAGGAAGAGGAAAAAAAGAAACCCAAGTCTTCTGCCAAGAAAAAACCAAGTAAAAAGAAGAAGGGGAAATAAATAAAAATACAAAATTCAAAAATAAAGGAGAAACTGATTGTTTATGGCTATTATAAGAAAAAAGGAACTAAGAAAGCTCGATGAAAAAGAGCTGAATAAAAAATTAATAGAGCTTAAATCAGAGTTAGCAAAGGAAAAGGCCAACATTTCCATAGGAGCATCTGCCACTTCTCCTGGCAAACTTAATGATATCAAAAGGGCGATAGCAAGGATTCAGACAATAAATAACGAAATTTCTAAAGGTAAAGAGTTTTCTAAAGAACCTCTTTCAAGACGAGCGAAAAACAAAAGGACGGTCCGGGACAACAGGACAAAGCCGTCAAATCTTTCAAAACCCTCGGCAGAAAGAGGGAAAGGGGAGAACAAAAAGAATGAGTGAAATCTGTAAAAAGTGCGGTCTTCCAAAGGAACTTTGTATATGTGAAACAATAGCAAAAGAAGGAGAAAAGATACGGGTTTCCACCATTAACAGGAGATACGGAAAGACAATAACCCTGATTGAAGGCATAAGCAAGGATGTGGACACCAAAAAGATTCTGAAGAAATTAAAAACCGGCTTGGCCTGTGGTGGAACCATCAAGAACAATGCAATAGAACTGCAGGGTGACCATAAAGGCAAGGTAAAGAACTTGCTAATAAAATTAGGGTTCCCAGAAGACCAGATTCAGGTTGCTTAGTGGGTTTCCACCAACCTAAAGACCAGTTTTGATAGTTTTGTCAATGGTAATTTTATGTTAGGAAAGTTCTGAATGACATCCAAGCATCAATCAGAATGAAAATAACCGAAATAATTCGTACCCGTTTCCTTGCAACAGTCTTCACAGACTGCCAAATATCGCAAACATTCACAAATCTTACCTTAAATTTATCAATCCATGATATAATTTTTTAACATGCCCATAACACCCAAGAACCTGGTCAAGCATGAACTGATCGGCCTGGAGGCCAGAGTAGTTGATTCTGCCAATATCTATGATATCGGGGCCAGTGGCAGGATAGTGGATGAAACCAGAAACACCCTGGTTATGGAGACAAAAAAAGGTGAGAAGACCCTGATCAAAGACCAGTGCATATTTTCTTTTAAAATACCAGCAGGGTGGGTCCGTATTGAAGGCAAAATACTGGTTGCAAGGCCTGAGGACCGGATTAAAAAGAAATTAAAGAAATGGTAAACTTTATAAACTTTTATATTAAATGCATATATTAACAGTTATTAGAACTTTCATAACTGGTTCGCCAAGTGGCAACCAAACTGTGAGAGGGAACATGGCTGTCATGTTTTCACACAGAAGTTCTGAAACTGCATGATGCAATCAATAAGTACGAACTTGTTAAATAACCGAAGGCTGAATATATGAAAAAATCAATAGGCATTGATATAAAACCACCAGAAAAAGAATGCAAAGATATAAACTGTGCTTGGCACGGAAGTTTAGCCATAAGAGGAAGGGTTTTTAATGGTGTTGTTAAGTCTGCTAAATCTCACAATACAGTAATTGTTGAATGGGGTTATCATAAGTTTGTTCGCAAATATGAGAGATATGCCAGGAGAAAGTCAAGGGTGACTGCATATAACCCACCCTGTATTCATGCAAGGGAGGGTAATATTGTTACAATTGCTGAATGCAGGCCTCTTTCAAAAACCAAGAAATTTGTTGTTGTTGGAAAAGAGGAGAAGAGGATATTGGATATCAGGGGCGAAGAGCAGGTTATTCTGAAAAAGGAGAAGAGCCCCTCTTCACAGGAGCAGAAAGCTTCCAAAGAAAAACAGACGGCTTACGGCAACAGAATGAAACCATCAGGAAGCAAAAATAAAGATGCCACCCAGAAAGAGGCCAAGGAAACCCAAAAAAGAATAAATAACGGTTTAATGCGAGGCAAATCCACCCAGCCTTTAAAGGAGGATGAATGAAAGCCATACCAACCAAGGTTACAAAAACACTGCAGATAGGGTCTGTACTGAATTGTGCAGATAATTCAGGTGTCAAGAAACTACAGATAATATCAGTCAGGGGTTTTAAGGGAAAGAGGAAAACAAAACCATCTGCGGGTGTTGCAAGTTTGATTAGATGCAGAGTGAAGGTTGGCACAGAAAAGGTAAGACATGAGGTTTTCCATGCTGTTATAATAAGGCAGAGAAAGGAATACAGAAGGTCTAGTGGTGTGAGGATAAGCTTTGAGGATAATGCTGCGGTTATAGTGGACGAGAAATTTGAACCAAAGGGTTCCTTGATAAAGGGACCTGTGGCAAGGGAGGTTGTGAAAAGATTTCCTACTATAGGAAAGATTGCAAGCATTGTAGTCTAGGTCGCTGTTACGAATTAATAAACACATAAGGAGGCAGAATATGATAAGCTTTGGGGAATGGCAGAAGCTGGATATAAGGATAGGGAAGATTGTACATGCCGAGAAGGCAGAGGGAACAGAAAGACTCATGAAGATGCAGGTTGACTTTGGCGACGGCGGAAAAAGGCAGATAGTTGCAAGCATAGCAGAGTTCTACAAGCCTGAAGACCTTGTGGATAAGGAATGCCCGTTCCTATTTAATCTGGAGCCAAAGAAGTTCATGGGTCATGAGAGTCAGGGAATGATACTGGCCGTAGATGTGGGAGGAGACAGAAGCGATTGCGTTCTGCTTCACCCAAACAAGGATGTAAAGCCGGGAGCCAGGGTGGTTTAAGTGCCGATACTGCTCAAAGATATAGTGACAGGATTGAATACACATGATAGATACTGACCCTGCTACAGGTGGCAGGATATATAAAGCTGTTATAAAACTTGACGAATCAGGGGAAATGAAAATATCAAAGCTTAATGACCCTACAGAATGATAAGATAGATTGATATGAAAAGAAAATGGTCAAGGGAATGGATAAGCAGTAAGCAGCCCAGAAAGCAGAGGAAATACAGGCATAATGCCCCTCTTCATGTCAGGCACAGGTTTGTGTCCGCACATCTTTCCTCTGAATTAAGGAAACAGTTTAAGAAAAGATCACTGCCTGTGAGAAAGGGTGACGAGGTTGAAATTATGAAGGGAATTTCCAAAGGCATGAGGGGATCAGTAGACAGGGTTGATCTAAAGAGATGCAAGGTTTATGTTGATGGTGTTAATATAAAAAAGGTTGACGGTTCTGAGGTTTTAAAGGCCATAGAGCCTTCGAATCTTAAGATTATTAAATTAAAACTGGATGACAAGAAAAGGCAGATGATATTCGAAAGGGCTGAAAAATCAGAAAAAGCAAATGCAGAAAAGAAACAGCCAGTAAAGAAGATGGAACACAAAAAACAAAAGAAAACAAGGAAAACTAAAGAGCACAGGAAAACAAGAAGAATAAAAAGAAGATCAAAGAGAATGAGCAAGAAAAAAAGGAAAGGGGGTAAATAATGGCGCATTTAAAGAGATACAGCATGCCGAAGATATGGAGGATATCCAGAAAAAAGCATGTCTGGATAGGCAGACCCATGCCAGGGCCCCATCCCAGAAACAACTGCATAACATTACAGGTACTGATAAGGGATATTCTAAAGTATGCTGAAACAAGAAAGGAGGCAAAGAAAATAATAAGCGAAGGCAAGGTTCTTGTTGATAAAAGGGTGATAAGAAACTTGAATTTTCCAGTTGGTCTGATGGATGTTATAGAGATACCAGAGACAAAGGAATACTTCAGGATGATTGTTGATAGAAGGGGATTGTCCCTGGAAAAGATACAGGCCATTAATGCAGATAAAAAATTATGCAGGATAAACGGTAAAGCAACATTAAAGAAAGGAAAGCAGCAACTAAACCTCCATGATGGCAGAAATATTCTAACAGATAAAAAGAGTCCATACAGGGTTGGCGATTCTGTTGCTATAGCACTTCCCGGGCAGGAGATAATAAAGCATTACAAGCTAGAAAAGGGAAGCCCTGCTTTCATTTTTGCTGGTAAGAATATAGGTATAGAGGGAAAGATAAAGGACATCAGAACAAGAAAAAACATGCTGGAGACCAGCACAGCCATTCTGAGCACAAAGGATAAGGAAATAGAAACACTTAAGGATTATGTTTTTCCGGGTGAACTTTCTCTAAAAGGACTACCACAGGTTGCAAAGAAAAAAGCAGACAGACCCGGAAGTGCCGATAAGGCAGGAAAGCGTGCCCTTCAAAAGGTGAAAAAATGAACAAGATGAGAAAGATCATGCTGGGGAAGTTGACTCTTAATATAGGTGCAGGAGAATCAGGTCCAGAATTAGAGAAGTCAAAAAAATTATTAGAAAAAATCTCAAAAAAGAAAGTATTGACCACAATAACCCATAAGAGGACAACCTTTGGAGTGGCCAAGAGAAGGCCAATAGGAGTCAAGGTAACCTTAAGAGGGAAGGACGGGTTGGAATTACTAAAACAGCTTATTAAAGCGGTGGATAATAAAATAAAGCCCTCTCAATTTGATATTAATGGTAACTTTTCTTTTGGCATCAAGGAGTATATTAACATACCAGGCATAAAGTACGATCCTGACATAGGAATCCGGGGAATGGATGTTTGTGTTACACTGGAAAGGCCCGGCTTCAGAATAAAGAGAAGAATGATAAAACCAAAAAAAGTAGGAAAAAAACACAGGATATCAAGAGAGGAAGCAATAGAATTTATTAAAGGACTTGGAGTTGAAGTGGCGGAGAGTGAAGAGTGATAGCATGACATATGAAAGGGTATTAAAGCAGCTCGCGGGAAAACAAAAGAAAATATCCAGATACACTAAGTTCAATAAGCCCAAAAAAAGGAAGCACGGAAAGAATGTTTACAAGTGCAGGAGATGTGGAAAAACAAGAGGCGTCATAAGGAAATACGGCCTGTTATATTGCAGGCAGTGTTTCAGGGAGGAGGCCGTAAAGCTTGGATTTAAAAAATACAGCTAGGTGATAATATGAGACATGACTTGCTTGCTGATGTATTTAGCATAATAAAAAACACAGAAGCTATTGGTAAAAAGGAATGTCTTACTCCTGCGTCTAATCTAATAAAGAATGTTTTGCTTATAATACAAAAATATAAGTACATAGGGGATTTTGAATTCATAGACGATGGTAAAGGTGGAAAATTCAAGGTGCAATTACTCGGAAAGATAAATGATTGCAATGTGGTAAAGCCAAACTTTTCGGTCAAGAAAACAGAATTTATAAAATTTGAAAAAAGATACCTGCCTGCAAATAATATAGGAATTTTAATATTGACCACATCTAAAGGGATAATGGACCAGCATCGGGCTAAAAATGAAGGGATTGGTGGAAGATTATTGGGCTTTGTTTATTAAGGGAGGTTGGCATGGCTAAGAAAAAAGTTGTAAAAACAAAAACTGATGAAGAGATAAAAAATGCTATAAAATCCAATAAGTTAATAATAGGGACAAGAACAGTTTTCAAGTGTTTGAAAAGGGGGTCAATAGAGACTGTTATATATGCATCCAATTGCCCTGACTCGAGCAAAGAGGATTTAAATAGGTATGTCAAGGCTTCCAATATAAAAATTTCAGAGTTTAAAGGAGACTCTGTTAAACTTGGTGAGTTTTGTGGTAAACCATTCAATATATTATTGATTGGGATAAAAAAATGATATCATGGCAGTAAAACTTGGAACAGAGTGCATAAGAGCAATGGCAGTATTTGAAAAAATAACCAAGGTACATGCAAGAGACTGTTTGATCACAGATGAGTGCGTATACTTCCTTGTAGATCCTGAAAAGATAGGTCTGGCCATAGGAAAGAACGGATCTGTTATAAAGGAGGTTAGAAAGATATTTGGCAAGATGATTAAGCTGTTCGGTTATTCAGATAATCCAAAAAACTTCATAAAGAATATAGTGCCTAGTGTAAAAAGCATAGAAATAGACAATGACATTATCACAATTTCAATACCTATGGAGGAAAGGGTAACGGTTATAGGTAAAAACGGAAGAAATATTAAGGCCATAAAGAAAATATTAAAGAGGCATTTTGCAATAAAAAATTTGAGGTTGAGGTAAAGGAGGAAAATTTTGATTAAGCTTTTATAATCAATTAATAAATATTTCAAACTAACAGTGGTTATTATGAAGATTAAAATCCTAAAGAAAAAGGGAGACAAGATTGAATTCTTAGTTGAGGGCATAAATCCAACATTTGCAAATGCTTTGAGAAGGATAATGCTGTCTGAAATACCTGTTTTGGCTGTTGAATGGGTTGATATCTATGAAAACAGCTCAGTCTTATTTGATGAGATCATAGCACAAAGATTAGGTCTCATACCGCTTAAATTCGATCCTGCAAAGTTCAATTTTGCAGAGGACTGCAAGTGTGGCGGGAAGGGCTGTGCTTTGTGCCAGGTTGTTCTTGCCCTTGAAAAAACAGGCCCCTGTGTTGTTTACTCAGGCAGCCTAAAATCATCAAATAGGTATGTATCACCTACAAACCCAAATTTTCCTATTACCGAGCTCTTGAAGAGCCAGGCTATAAAACTAGAAGCCATAGCAAGACTGGGAACAGGCAAAAAACATTCCAAATTCCAGGCAGCCAACGTGGGATATCAGTACTACCCTGATATTGAAATAACAGACATAAAGAAGGCCAAGAAGGCAGTAAGTTCATGCCCCAGGTGTGTGCTTGTAAAGAAGAAAACAACAATAACACTCAAAAACCCAGAAAACTGCGATTTGTGCAAAAAATGTGTAGAGGAATCAGGCGGAGGCATTAATATAAAAGGGGACCCAAGCAGGATAATATTCAGGGTTGAATCGGTCTCAGGCCTAAAACCAGAATATATAGTATTCAAGGCCACAGAGATCCTAGAGGCAAAGGCAGAGGAATTCAGAAAGCAGTTAAGCAAGTTATGATTTGTTATCTGAGAAAAACCAGGAAAACACTGTCAAAATTTCTAACGGATATTGTTGGCCTTGCTTATTGTTCTTGTGGAGAGACTGAAAAGGTCAAGATATCAGAAAGGGAATTAAGAGATTATACCTAAAGAATATTATCTATATTCAATTCCGCCCCCGCTAATTTGGAAAGATTATTAAACAATTTAATACATTCTATATTTTATGAACAGAGATGAATTGCTTTATTGGAAAAACAAATATGACAAAGAAGAAGATTTGTATAATAAAGGTGACGAAGAAGAATTAAGGAAGAAATTTCAAGAAAATAATTTTATCACAAAAAAGATTTAACAAGAATTATTAAATGGAAATTTCAAGGCAGATTAACGGGAAGGCAGAAAAGAATTTTAAATAAGAATTCCACCGGTCTCTGACCGGTGGTTCCAAACAAGGCAATCGCT
>CAYNRQ010000009.1:0-25473 GCA_964399875.1 uncultured archaeon | reverse complement strand
TTTGCATCATCAGCATAGAAGGACTGACGGCTTGCATAAACAGATAAAGCTGTCTTTTTAGTTTTATCATTCTAATAGTTTTTTACAAAAACAAGGAAGCGTTCCGGCCCAATCAGATTATTTAACAGCACTCCACCTCTCAACAGCCAGTCTTAATTCTTTACGCGTTTGTGCATATTTCTTTAATGGAATTTTTTTTACAGAAGCATCAATACTTTGTCTTATCGCTTTGGCACCAGATTCAGGCCCATCCGGATGTCCCCACAACCCGCCGCCACAATTAATTATCAAATCTTTGCCTAATAATTTAATTACCTCTGGTATTAATGCCGGGTGAAGGCCCCCAGAAGCAACAGGCATGACTTTTTTAATCCTATCCAAATCTGATCTTAGAAAATTATCTATTTTACTAATGTCTTGTTTCGACCCCTCCAATTTACCAACCACGGTTCCTGTATGCAGACTACTGACACCTATCAATCTCGCCATTTTTGCTATTACAATCATCCTTATACCCTGCTTTTTATTTCTTGTGAAACTGGCATGGGAAGCACGATGGGCATGTATTATCATTTTGAAATTCTGATCTCTGATGAATTGTAAAGCAGACCACCCGCTTGTTATTATATCTATCATTATGCATTTACCGCCGTGATCCTTCACAAACTGTGCACGTTCAAGCATTTTTTGTGCTGGTGCTGTTATATTTGGCGCATAAATAACATTTCTTCCATGCTCTGTTTTTATTTTGTCCACGACATCCAGCATTTTAACAACCCTGTCCTCAAATCTATTAAATTTCATTGAACACAGGTTTTCATCATCTTTGGAAAAATCTATGCCATTAGAATATATCTTATAAGCCAGGTCAGCCATTTCTTTTGGATTTAAACCCAGTTTAGGTTTATAAATTGTGCCTGCAAGAGGCCTGTTCTTTATCTTAGTTATTTTTCTAATGTCTGAGATTCCGAGCTCGGGTCCATGAAACGATTTCATCAATTTCTTTGGGAAATGGATATCTTCTAACCGTAAATTCTTTACAATCTTCATGCCGAATATATTGCCTGCAATACTGCTCAGAATCTGCGGGACATTTCCTGGCTCAAAGAGTTCAAGAGGATAGGCAACCCTGATACAATTACCCCTGATTTCAAAAACCTTTGCTGCGAGCCTTTTGATATAAGGTTTAGATGTGTTTACATCTGTCCATGTTCCAACAGAAGACTCTCCAGCAACAGCCCCGGCTGCTTTTCTGATACTAATACTGTTTGCAGGCTCAACCCTGAACTCGCATACAAGGTCGTTTTTACCGGGCCTATAACTCAAATCAACATATCCCATGTATATTATTTTAAGAAATATTATTAATATTGATTCAGATGAAAGAAAACAGAATAAAACATTTAATGTACGGACCGGACGGTAACAGGAGATATGCTGCAGAAAAGGGCATATCCTTTGCGGATGCATATAATATTGCTGCAAGGAGGCTTGTTGATTTCACAAGATGGTGCTTTGAAGATGAACCTGTTGATGAACTTTCCCTTTGGGTTATGCAAGAATATAATCTTGACAGGCCACCAGAGCAGATTAAGCCCATAACAAGAGCCATTATGGACTGTATTGGCTATGTGTGCAAAAGCGATATTGTGAGGAAACAAGACATACAGGTAAATGTTGTGGGGGAGTTAGACAGGTTTTTTGATGTTTATGACGGAGACATGTCAGAACTGAATGCATTTCTCACACATGTAAAAGACAACAGTGGCAGAAAATTAAACTTTATTTTTCCATACAACGGAAGCAAGGAACTTGCGAGGGCATGGAAGCGTTGTGATGAAGACGGCATAGAACCTACATTTGCAAACCTTTCACAGAGATGGTCTATACCACTGGTTACACTTTTTTTAAGATCAGGCCAGCCAGACGGTTTTAACAGATTATCTGACTACTATCCGGGCATTGAGCAGGCAAGGCTAATCTCCACACCAACATACCCACAGGAACTAACCCAAAAAGAACTGCATGAAATTATAGAATCATTCCTTAATCTTAAGGATAGCTTTGAAAAGCTATGATCGTATTAATAAATACCCCGCAAACCTAACTATTCTATAATGGAAATTGTTTTTTTGGGGAGTGGAAAAGAGGTAGGGAGATCAGCAATAATGGTTAAGACAGGAAATGAAAGCTTTTTACTGGATTATGGTGTGGATGTCCAGGACATGAGCTTGCCTATAAAAGCAGAGCTTCCCACCGCGGTTTTCCTTACACATTCACATATAGACCATTCAGGCCATATACCAAGCCTTTACAAAAGGGGATACAAGGGCAATGTCTATGCAACACCAGCAACCTTTAGTCTGTGCTCCTTGCTTTTAAGGGATTCTCTGAAGGTGCAAAAAAAGAAGGGATTGACACCAAACTATCAAGCCCATGATCTGGAAAGAATGGAAGAACTAAAAAAGAACCTTAAATTTCAAAAACCAGCAAACTTTAACTCTGCAAGCGTTGAACTACATTTTGCAGGACATGTCCCTGGGGCCGCTTCTATCCTTTTAGAATCCAGGAGAAAGAGAATCCTTTATACAGGCGATATAAATTTCAAAGAAACAGCGCTTATGAAACAGGCCTTTACAGATTTCAAGGATATAGATGTTGTTATATGCGAATCCACTTATTCATACAAAAACCATCCGGACAGAAAAAAGCTCGCCGACAGACTAAGAAAAACAATTCAAGACACAGTCTACAACAACGGGATAGTTTTATTGCCATCCTTTGCTGTTGGCAGAACACAGGAAATGCTTTCCATGGTCTATGATCTTGGATTTCCTATATATCTTGACGGAATGGGTATAGATGCAACAGAAAGAATACTTCAGCATCCAAACTCTGTAAAGAATCCGGAAAAACTAAGAAGGGCATTCAGCATGGCAAGAAAACTGGGCAGTGCATCCAAGAGAAAGAACGCAATATCCAAACCATGCATTATCATATCAACAGCAGGCATGCTTTCTGGAGGGCCTATTAATTTCTACATGAAGAGACTGCACCAAAGAGAGGATTGTACCATGATCCTGAACGGCTTCCAGGTTCCTGGAACAGTGGGAAGAATACTCCTTGATACAGGAAGATATATATATGAAGATATAGATGTCAAACCGAAGATGAAGGTGGAATTCATGGATTTTAGTGCACATTGCGGTCACGATGGAATAATAAACTTCCTTAAGAAACTCAGCCCTGAAAAGGTATTCCTGATTCATGGGGAAAGAACAGAGGAATTCTCACAGGAACTGAATGGAATGGGTTTTGACGCCTCTGCACCCAATAACGGCGACAAAGTGAATATATGATTGAAATAGATGGTTCATACGGAGAATCAGGCGGCCAAATCTTACGTACAGCGGTTGGTTTGTCTGCAGTAACAGGCAAACCGTTCAGGATCTTTAACATACGTTCTGGCAGACCCAACCCTGGTCTGAAGGCCCAGCATCTAAAGGGAATAGAGGCTGTTGCAAGACTCTGCAGTGCAGAGCTTAAGGGAGCGAGACTGGGCTCCACAGAAATAACCTTTCTTCCAGGAAAGATAAAAACCGAAAAACTCAGGATAGATGTGGGCACAGCAGGCTCTGTGACTCTGGTTTTGCAGGCCCTTATGATTCCTGCAATCCGTGCACCAGAACCCATTGAATTTGAAATAACAGGAGGCACCCACGTGGCATGGAGCCCTACCACAGCATACTTCAGGCATGTTTTTTCTGAATACCTGAGGATGATGGGAATTGAAATAACCTCAGAAACAGTAAGATACGGATACTATCCCAAGGGCGGTGGTCTGATCAAGGTTAAAATAAATCCAGAAGAACTAAAACCCCTCATACTTGAAGAAAGAGGAAAGCACATAAAAACCGAGGCCTGGAGCAATGCAAGCCGTGAGCTGATGAAAGCGTGTGTTGGAGAGAGGCAGGTAAATGCAGCAGAAAATATTCTTAAGCTGGATAAAAAGAATATAAAATATGTCTCTTCATATTCCACAGGTTCCTCAATAACCATAGCTTCTAATTTTGAAAACTGTTTTCTTGGAGCAAGCTCTCTAGGAGCCAGAGGCAAATCAGCTGAAAGGGTAGGAGAGGGAGCAGCCCAAAAGCTGAAAAAAACCCTAGACACAAAGGCCACAATGGACAAACACATGACTGATCAGATCTTACCCTACCTGGCCTTATCCAGAAACAAATCAATTGTTCTCGCACCGGAATTAACAGGCCATGCAAAAACAAACATCTGGGTAATAGAGAAATTCATTGACAGAAATTTCAAGACCCAAGAACAGAAAAACAACGTAAAAATAGAATGTTAGGCCTTCCTCTTCCACAAGACCTTTTTACCCATCCTGACTTCCAAAACCCTGTGCAAAGGAATAAATGTTTCATTATCCCCAATCTTATACATAAAATAAGATTTCTTTACCTCTGTTATAGATCTTCCAGAAATAACCTTCCTGTCCCCCTGAGATCCCCTGTGCTTTATAATTATCTCGATCTTGCCAAGGCAACCTTTCCATTTGAGCTTGTTCAGAACATTAAACACCATATTAAATTTTTTCAGCCGGATCTAATATGCTTAACCTTTAGGTTATCGAGATCAACTATTACTATGTTTCCATCCCCCGGGTTTATACTCAGCGTGTCGCCTATCTTTTCACTGAATTTTCCTGTCATATCAGGAGATTCATGGATATGGCCATGGAATGTGAGATAAGGCTTTTTGTTCAGAATAAAATCCTTAATGGCCTTGCTGCCTTTATGCTCCCCATTGTACAAAACATCCAATTCTGTATTAAAGGGAGGAGCATGAAAAACATACACAGTTTTCTTAGGGTCGCTCTTTTTACTGAGCTTATCCAGATCATTTTTTATCACATTCTCTTCCCTGTCCCAGTCCTTTAACATGAATGGCGTTGGATTCACACACGTGTAACCCGCGATAAATAGCCTGTTTAGTTTATGCACTTTTTTGTGCAGAATCTTTATAACACCCTCCTTTTCAGCCTTTTCCAGAACATCCATATTAACCCTGAAGTCATCATTCCCCATCATTATGAATATATCCTTCCCTTCTTTTTTCTTGAATTCCCTCAACCTCGGTATCAGGAATTTCTCCATGAATTCCCTCTGGGAATGAATAATGGCATCAAAAAAACCAAGAGGCGTTATGTCCCCACCAAAAACCAAGGCCTTTATCTCTTTACTTCTGGCAACATCCAGAACCTTCTCATACAGGTCCATGTCTCCATGGAGATCTGTTGTATAGACTATCTTCATAAAATCACTTACCAAGAATTAGAACATGGATTTATAAATATTTTGAATGGACCAGTCGGGAAACCCTGAAACAGACGGACTGAATCAATGCAGGACAACCCGTCAATCTCCTTTGAACCCGAAGCTTGTGGGAAGCAAACTTCTCTCCACCATGCCTTCACCCTGGAATTCTCCAGAAAGGTGGCGATCTGAAATGGAAGGGCTGCTTTATCCAATTGGAACAAGCAGCCAACCACCTACCATTGATCTACTGGCCCTTATAAAAATAGAGTTAACACGTCTTTATAAATCTGGCCTTTTTGCCTCAATTTCCTCTAGGATCTTGAGCATAGCAGGATCTGTTACCCTTTTATTGTAATAATCAAAATAGTGCTGTAATTTCCTTTTTTCCTGTAATTCATATTCCATGGCCTGCAGTACTGTCTCAAGATTGTCCAGCTGGTTTACAAACCCGGATTCCTTTGATTTACGCTCCTCAAATTCTTTCCACAATTCAAAATATTCCTTACCCTGCTCCCCTAATAAAGAAGATATCTCCTCAAAGGCCCTCTTTTCTAGCTCTGACTTCTCTTTTTGTGTAAGTTTAGGAAATTTTTTATTTGGGGTATTCGGCCCGTATTCCCATTTTTTATCAATCACAATATCCCCTGTTTTTGATTCAGCTATGTCATGAATCAGTGCCATCTTTACTGCTTTGTTAACATCTATATCAGTTCTTTTTTCTCCGAGAACAAGAACAAGCAAGGCCAGCCTGAAGCTATGATCTGCCACACTCTCAGAGTTTTTCACCTTATCAATAACCCATCCTGATCTTGGCAGTCTCTTCAGCTTCCCGGCCTCCATGAAGAATTTCAGCAGGTCCATACTATCCCCTTAAACCAATAAGATATACTGATATTAATATCACTGCGCCCCCCACCATCTGAACCAGGGAAAGAGTTTGGCCAAGCCAAAGGAAGGACAAGACAGCTCCTGCTATGGTCTGCACAACAATCGCGGAAGCTAGGACCCATGGCTTGAGCTTTTTCAATGATAAAAGCCAAAGGGGCAGCCCAGTCACATTGAAGAGCAGTGACGCCACAATTATAAGAGATATGTAATATATGCCTATGTTAAATGCTGTCACAGGCAAGAAAAGGAGCGAAAGCACCACGAAAACCGGGAGTCCCAACAGGCTGAAGCCCAAGTTAAGCCTCATCGGATTCGCTTTTTTCATCATTCTTGCTGAGAGTATATAACTGTGTGAAAGGAAGATAAGCGCCACAACTATGAGCAGGTCGCCAAAAAGCACAGATTCAAATATTTTAGCCGCTCCCCCTGTGGTTATAAGGAAGGCCCCAAATATTAAAGAGCCAATAAGAAACACCTTGCTCTTTCTTATGCTTTCCTTGAGCAGAAGCACGCTCCATGCAAAAACAAAAGCGGGTTCAAGCTGCACAAGGAAGACCGATTTTATGGCCAACGTCATGCTGACGCCGAATGTGAGAAGAAGCCCCCCAATTATGGCCCTCTCAAGGAACACCATAAAAAAATCACCCCTGTTACTGGATAATATACCTTTCAGGTCATGACCGCTGAAAAAGAATGATATTATAAAAAGGAACGGTATGGCGAACAGTGTTGATATTGTTGCATATAAAAACGGATGCACAGTCTTTGTCACAAAGGACATGATAACTATTGAAAAACCTATGAAAACCCCTGATATGATACCCAATGCTACATCCTTGCCGCTCACACAAACCAATGGGCCGGGCAAGAATCGAACTTGCGACCTTCGCGTCTCAAACAGAAGGCCACTATGTTAAACAACATTAATGGCCAAACCAATGTAAGCGCGACGTCATACCACTAGACCACCGGCCCAACAGTAATTAATTTAATTATGTGATATTTATAAAAATATGAGCAGGCGCCATTAGTCTAGTGGTATTTTTGGCACTAAAGGACGCTGGCTTCCCAAGCCAGCAACCCGGGTTCGAATGGCATGAGAGTCTGGACAATGAATAAATACAAGCAGATTGTCTGTCCTGGAATCCCGGATGGCGCATTTGTTTTCTATAAACGGATCTTCCATTCCCCACGCATTTGTTACGTTACAACAAATATTTTGACCTCTTTCGCCAAGTCCTTTTATTAACCAGTATGCTTTGGAAGATTCTCCACCTTCAATCGGCGGATATTTTGTGATAAAGCAGATTTTCATGTTTAACCGCATTTCTCATCCAAATAATGCTTTAAGGGATGTTTTACCGGGAAATCTGATTTTATCATGCTGTCAATATCGCGTGCTAATTTGCAAACAGTCTGAAGCAGCCAATCTCTGGTCGCCGGTTTTTCAGCTAACTTGGATCTGGCTCCATAGACTTTATTGCATATCCGACGCTGAGGAGGGGAAACCCGAAGACAGACGGCTCTATCCGCTCTTTCCAAGCCGTCAACCTGTTCGAACCCCTGAGTGCAATGCACACAGGTTTAGCAAACTTGCACACCCTTGTTACATGTTTCTGTGAACGCTTTTGTGAAAGCGTTACTCCCGTAAAAGGGTTCTGCGCCTTAAACCGTTACCGCGGCTTTATCAGCCGCCTCGGCCACCTCAGCATTGTAAAGTTTATAAATATTAATTTTATATTAAACTTATAAACCATAAATAAATCCCAGTAAGCATATAAATTGGGCATTTAAATACCGACTTAGGTTATAAGTCGGTTAATAGTCGGAGGTGTGTTAATGGCCATCCAGATTGCTAGTGTTTCTGAAACTTGGACAAAGGATGTATTTACAGACAAGGGTCAGTACTGCGGAAAGGTAGAAGACATTGAATGTGATCTAAAGAGATTCAAGGTAAGGTCCCTTGTTGTGAGAGCTATAAAGGGTTCTTATATATCAAAGATGTTGGGAAGTAAAAAAGGCCTTATAATACCATTTCCCATGGTTGAGGCAATAGGTGATATAATAATCATAAAGCACATATCAGCACCAATGGAAGAAGCCGCAGAAGAAACCAGAGAAGAACCCAAAGATAAGAAAGCCGAGTAGATTTAAGTTGCCTTTTTCTAAAAAGGCCACGCTGCCCTTATTTTTATGGCACTTGTTCTGGAAATCTGACTAAGATATCTAAGATATATTAGGAAAGAGGAAGAAATATATTAATAGAGAGCACATGAGAATTATATCTATTGCTTCAGCGAAGGGCGGTGTGGGTAAAACAACCCTGGTAAGCAATCTGGGGGTTGTGCTAGCATCAGAATTTGATAAGAATGTTATGGTTGTAGATTGCAACATTACAACGTCACACCTTGGCATGCATCTTGGCATGGATAACTTTCCGGTTACACTCAATCACATACTAAAGGGAAAGGCCGATATAACAGATGCAATATACCGGCATTCCAGCGGTCTAAAGATATTGCCTTCATCCATGTCTTTAAAGGATATGAATGGTGTGGATGTATTTTTATTAAAATCTGTTATTAACAGGATTTTCAAAAAGCATTACGGAAAGATAGATTTTTTGCTGTTGGATTGCGCTCCAGGACTGGGGAGAGAGGCAATGTCCGCATTCAGGGCCAGCAAGGAGATAATCTTTGTGACCACGCCACTTTTACCCTCTGTGGCTGATGTGATAAGATGCAAACATGCAGTGAATGATATAAATTTAAATCAACTTGGAACTGTTTTAAATATGGTGAGAGGCAAAAGCATAGAGCTCTCAGCCAAGGATGTAGAAAGAATAACAAACACATCTGTGCTGGCTTCCCTCCCAATGGATGACAATCACATTAAAGGAATAGCAATAGGAACACCAATCACCGTCCTGAATTCAAGATCTAAACTGAGCAGGGGCATCAAAAAATTAGCAAAAACCGTTATAATGGAAAGGTAGATTTTATGTTAGAAATAACGATTCCTATTATAGTAGTTTTGGTTTTGGTGGTTATTTATCTTATGAGAGAACTAAAAAAAGAAAAGGCAAGGCCCAGAATAAAAATAATAAAGAAGAAGCAAAGCAGGCTGGATTCCCAACTATCAGAGCTAAACAAGAATATATCAGAGCTAAGAAACCAGTTTAACCAAAGAAAAACACTCATGAAAAAAATAGAGAAGGGGTATAATGCCTGAAGAAAAAAAATCTGATGAGGCTTTAAAAAAACTGGAAAAGGACAATAAGGAACTGGAAGACAGGATCAAGAGTCTGTCCCAGATTATAGAATTATCAGCAAAACAAAGCCAGGCCAAAAAGACAATATCACCAGAGGGAAAGGCGGCGGGAAAAATAGATGAAAACATGGAATATCTTAAAAAGAGCATTAAGAGCATGAAAAAGAGCCTAAAAATGATAGATCCTGAAAAAAGGGCAGATGAAATGAAAATGCTCCTGGAAAAGGTAGAAGAGGGGTCCAAGGCAATGGGCAAGCTTTCTGATATAGAAACAAAGATGCAGGAGCTTGAAAAGAAAATGGGAGAAAAAGAGAAAGAGGAGGCAGAAAAAACAGACACGGGAAACATATTTGGAGGTTTTGGCACAACAGGAGGGGACCTGCCTGAGAATGCACCCAAGAATATAAAGGAGCTTCTTGATTATATTGAGGATTTCAAAGGAGGCATTGAGGAGAGACTCCTGAACCTGGAAAGAGGAGTGGAATTCATAACATCCAAAATAGGCAGCGATACGCTCAAGAAGCTGGACAGCCTTATTTCAGCAAAGGATGATATTGAAACCGTGCTTATACCAAAAAAGGTTAAAGAGGAAGTAGAAAAAATACTCTCTGTGTTTTCATTTGGAATAGAGAACCTATCGAATGCCATAAAGGAATTAACATCTGATATAGAAGCATCGAATGAGGGAATGGAAAATGTACTAAACTGGATGGGAGCAACAAACGATAAGATAAAAACAATAGAGAATAAAATAAGCAATGAGACTCTGAGTTCTTTAGATAAAATGAAAGCAATAGATGAAAGAATGAAAAATTTTGAAATAACTATAAATGAAAAAATAAAAACAATGGAAGAATCAATAAATAGAAAATTAACATATGTGGAAGAAAAATTAGGCGATCTGCAGAGGGACTACAGACTGGTTGATGTTTTGAAATCCGAATTAAGGGGCTCAAAAGGAAAAGCAAAAATACCCAGAAAATTAGCTGAAGACAGATTCATTCAAATACTGGAAGTGGTTGAAAACCTTGAGAACGAAAAAAACAAGGACAAGAGAATGAAGGCTCTAAAGGATTTGGAAAAAAGCTACAAAAAGGGATTAATATCCAGAGAGCTTTATGATGAGATACTGAAAAAACTGAAATAAGATTATTATGGACAAATATCTTGATATAGGAGAAGTATTCAAAGAAGTCAAAGATAAGATAAATGCATTGAAAAGCGAAAAGGGAGAGATACAGAAAAAAATTGACGACCTGGACGAGGATATAAAGATAAATACAAAACTCCAACAAAAAGCAACTTATGAGCTTTCCCAGTTAACAATAAAAGAATCAGAATTAAATAAAGAAAGAATAGAACTTGAAAATAGAATGGAAATAATAAATGAAAAGCTGCGCAAACTGCAAAAAGCATTATCAGATGGTAAAAAAGGAGGGATATGAATGGTGGAAAAGGATGTGCAATTAGAAGCAACAAAATCAAAGGTTTCGTCTGATGTAAGCAGTATTTTGAACAAGATAAGGGATAAACTGACCAAATTAAAGGAACAGAGAAAGGCCCTGGAAGAAAATATAAGCAAAAGCGATGCAGAGCTTACGGAAGCAGGAACAAAGGAATCTGAACTTAGAAAAGAGATATCTGCTTTAATGGAAAAAGAGAAAAAAATCATAGAAAATGAAAAAAAGATGAGAGAATCATTGAAAGTGGTTGAAGACGAAATTGACAATTTAAGCAGAGCCTATCAAGAATTAGCAGATGTCTGGGAAGATTGATAAATAAAAGATAGTTAATATGAGAGACAGATTAGTTGCATCTAAAAGATTAAAATCAAGCAGAAATAGGGATATAAAGAGTGCTTCCATATGGAAATCATCCATGCATCTGCTTTCTTATATAATCTTATTGAATATTGCTATATTTTTCATAACAATAGTCCTGCATGAAGCCGGTCACTTAGCAGTTGGCCATGCCCTCGGCTGTTCCGGCGGCAATATAGTTCTGACTGATTTAATCAACCCACTTCCGCCCGGACCATATACCAATCTTATCTGCCCTGTTGGTATTCAACAAAACATGCTTTTATTCCTGTACATGAGTGGATTCTTATTCATAGTACCATTCGGGCTTGCGTTCCTGTCTCTAAAAAAATTCCCTGAAAAAAATCTGACATATCTCGTATTAGGTTCAGGGTTTATACTGGGCGCTATGGATATATATTATGTATTATTTAGCTTTATTTTCTCATACTTAAGTGTGGTTGTTGGTCTGGTTCTGTTCTGTCTGGGTGAAATAATATTAGTCGATGAACATTTTTCAAGCAGGAAGCATAAAGAAAGATTAATCAAAATAGAAAAAAACATAAAGGAAGAATTCTAGGAAGTGTTGGTTAATCGTCAACAAAAACACCAAAATCTGACGTTAGTAATTTATACTTTATAGTTAATTATTTAACTATATGAATAAGGTAATAGGCGTCTTTTCAGCAAAGGGTGGTGTCGGAAAAACCACATGTGCCTTAAACATAGCCATGGCACTTCACGATCTCGGCAGCGATATAATGCTTATTGACTGCGATCTAAAGAATAGCAATCTTGCACTGCATCTTGGTTTATATGATTTTCCCCTGACCCTGCAGGATGTTCTGGAAGGTGATGTGAACTTCTTGGAGGCTGTTTATGTTCACTCATCGGGATTAAGAATAGTACCTGCATCACTCACCCTGAGAGAGTTTAAAACAGAGATACATAAACTAAAAACAGCACTAGATAGTATGGATCATCATGTTGTGCTTGACACACCCCCTGGATCGAGCGAGGAGGTTTCATCTATAATACAATTATGCAACGAGATCTTGCTCATCACAACTCCAAACATACCTTCCCTAACGGACAGCATGAAAACCATACAAATGGTAAAGGATGTTGGCAAAAAGATAAGGGGAATAATAATAAACAGGGCAGAAAGAAAATATGAATTAAATGTGGAGGATATAGAAAAGATATGTGGTCTGCCTGTTCTGGCTGTAATACCAGAAGATAAAAACATAAAAAAGAGTTTGCATACAAGTACCCCCGTAGTAAGACACAAACCCTATTCCCCTGCATCCATAGCAATAAAAAAGCTAAGTGCAAGCATCATAGAAAGAGAATACTCTCCGCCCAGGTTCTATAGAATAAGAAGATTATTCAAATAATTATTTACCCCTTTCCTTTTCATATACCTTTCCAATCAAATCATTTTCAAGCATATAGAATTTTTTCTTTTTAATCGTGATGCCTTTTGCTATACTTTCATCCTCCAGTTCCTTTAAATACTCATTGGCCCTTACCCTTGAAAGGCCTATAATCTTTCCTAACTGTGAGGAATTCAATCTCTTGTGTTTTTGCAACAGTGCTATTATCTCCCTCTTTACCATGTTTTTCCTTGGTGTGCTTATGCTACTGCCATGTTTTTTTAAACCAATAACAACATCTCTTAACTCCTCAAATTTCTTGTTCAGGGAATCCAGCTCAGAATATATCCTGTTTATACTCCCTTCACCCTCTCCGCAGGCAACGCTTGTGCTACCCTTTTCTATAATATGCTTTATCTCAAAGAGTTTAGAAATATCCTTTTTATCTCCCTCTTCTATTTTCTTAAGCATATTAAAATATTATTAATAATTAATATAAGCTTTTTGTCGACCAACATTTGCAGATTCATTCCCGACTTACAGATTAGAATCATAAAAGCCAGGGTATATTTTTTGTTTTTATACTTAGAAAAAGTATTTTAAGACTTATTTTTACATTAAAATGGATATTATTCCTTTTCATCTGAAAATAACCGATATTATACCTTTCTTATCAGTATTTTTCACTCAATTGATATAAGCTTCGACAGTTATACACCTATATACTTGTATAGCTATATAATGCCTAAATGCGCTTGAGGCAGCTATTTATGAATAAAAAGGGGTTTATCAGGGCAAATGATGAAAAAAAAAGCCAGGCAAGGATAGCTCTTTTTATCTTTTTGTTTCTTCTCTTTTTCATCCCTATGGTAGTTGCCCTGAACTACACAGGAAGTATCATTGACATAGGAACACCAGAGCCACAAGAATCCTCCACCCCCCAGGAAACCCAGAAAATAGCAGAGTCCCAAATCAATGCAGAGATTCCAGAAGAATCACCACCACCTGAACAACCCAAAGAATCACATAAGGACCCGCAAGAAACAACAGAGCCCGTTATTGAAAAACCAGCAGAATCAGAAAATAATACACAATCACCCCAAGAAATATCAACAGATCCGTGTACTGGAATAGCATGCCCTTTTTCAAGTTCAACATGCCCGGACGGGTACAATGCTTCATGCCAAAACATATGTATAAACGGTTCATGCACTTCCTGTACTCCGGACTGCAGTGCTCATGAACTGCCCCAAGACCCATGCTATGGTGTAGTTTGCCCTGATTCAATTCTTATGTGCCCAGACGGTTTTAACGCCACATGCATAAACACATGTTCAAACAGCACATGCAGTAATTGTGTGCCAGACTGCACGGATCATGATACTATAAACCAAACAGCAAATGAAACCATAAACCAAACAATCAATGAAACCTGCCAAGAATCATGGAACTGCACTGAATGGTCTGAATGTGTTTCAGGCCAGGAAATAAGAACATGCGTTGATATCAATGCATGCGGCACGGCTTTAAGCAAACCATTAGAAACGCAAAACTGCACGATTAAGGCCTGCAATCTGACATGTAATCTGTGCGAATACATTGACGAGACCAATTGCTCCTGTGTTTTTATAGAAAATTGCACACTGGATTATGAATGCTATTCTAATACAGATTGCAATGACAACAACACATGCACATCAGATATATGTTTGGCTGAAAACAGGACATGCGTAAATATCCCCATAATACCGTGTTGTGGTGATGGTTTGTGTGAAAAGGATGAGAATCTGTCATGCCCTGATGACTGCCCCTCATCAGAACAAAATTGCTTAATCAATCTGGATTGCGATGACAATAATATATGCACGAATGATGTTTGCCTTAACGGCACATGCTCCAACACACCAATAACCCCCTGTTGCGGCAATGGTATTTGCGAGGAGAAGGAAAACCACAAGAACTGCCCTTCTGATTGCGCCCTGCCAGAAGAAATAGAAATTATTATAGAATCACCTGGCAGTGTGACAAGAGGAGAAACAATAGCAATTAATGCATCTGTTACGAACAAAGGCCTTGCACCTGCAGAGAACATGATTATAGAATGGGTTCTTCCAAGTGGATTTAGGATTGCTCCAGGAAGCCTGAACAGCAGCTGCGATCAACTTATCCCCGGCTCTTCCTGTTCCATTGGCATTATGGGTGAAGCTGGTTATGATATTGAACTTGGTCCGCACGATATAAGATTGATATTAACTTATGAACAGGGCTATGTTGAAGCAGTCCAATCCGTATTCATACCATTTCTTAACATATCAATAATTGTAATCTTTCTTTTGGCTCTATTTCTCAGTTCCCAGTTTTATATGCGCACATTTATAAAAAATGACAGCACTCCCCTGTTTTTTCCTGCAAATCTTTTGGTAAAAAAATTCAAATCCCAGACAAAGACAGGTCAGATCCAGATATTGATTGCGATTATCTTCTTTATTCTCATATCAACCCTTGTTGTTGCCCAGAATATAACCAATGGCACAAATACTTCTCTGACAGGCGCAATCATAAACAAACCAACAATAAGTCCCACCACAATAACAAGGGAAAAAACAATATACGTGTGGGCAAGCACATCTCTGGAATTAGAATATCTTAATAATTCAATAAACACAAGACTGCTTCTTGACAATGGCTCAGGTCTGCCAAACAGGACAATAAATTTTTATCTAAATAATTCACTAATAGGATCAAATCTAACTGATCCAGATGGTTTTTCAAGGATTGAACTTAATCTTGAGAACGGGACCCATGTTATTAAAACAGTGTTTTCTGGAATGCCTGAAGAATATCTAAAACCATCCCAAAAAGAAACTGAAGTGACCATAAAAAGTGAAAAATCCAAAGAAGCTAGTCTTAACGTTGACCTGATTCTGCCAGAAAACATAACAAGGGGGAAAAACATAACTATCAGCTCTGTGGTATTGGGCATGAATGTGACAAACATCACCCTGGAGTTAATTCTACCTATTGATTTTGAATTGCTTTCCGGAAACAGAACCATATTCTGCAAATCTGTCGAATCCTGCAGCAGCACTGTAGTGGTATCAACAGAAAGCGCAGCACCCGGAGAAAAAGAGGTAACAGCAATTGCTTTCTCCGACAGCCTAAATGCTTCAAAAACAAAGACTATTTTAGTTCTGGGACCTGCAGACAAAGAATCAGAAAAGGCCATAAGCATAATTCTTCCAGAATGGGTAGAGAGGGGTCAGAGTTTCAATGTCTCTGTTATTGTGAAAAACATATCAGCAAATTCATCACTTGAAATTAACATCCCTGATGACTTTCAGCTTATTGGCGGGAAAATATTCAAGAAATGCAGTAATGCAGTATGCCAATCAGATGCTGTTCTTGGTACAAACATATCCACAGAAATTGGTAGCAGAGCAATAATGGCTGTTCTAAATGAAAATGGAAATAAAACAAAAAAGACAGGATTTATACAGATTAAAGCATCAACTAAACTTGATCTCACGCTTGACGATTATGAACCATATTCTAATCAATATGTAGAGGCAAGAGCCATTCTTTTAATGGACAATGAAACAACAATGGATAACAAATCCATACAATTCTTTTTTAATGGAAATGTGGATTATAACCAAAGCATCATTTCTGACGGAATTGCGATAAATTGGTTTCTTATGCCCAATGTTACTGAAAACACTACTGCTAATATATCAGCAATTTTTTATGGCGATGAAAATTTCACTGGCTCAGAAAACACAATCGAAATACTCATTACCCCTCTGAATGCCACTATACCTAACATAACACTGATAAAAGGAGCAGGAATGTTCAGACGTGTTGAAGACCCTGTGCAGCAAGAAATAATTCCAGGAGAGCCTGTTGTTTGGAGACAAACCATAAATTTCTTCAACATATTCGACACAGACTACTATAATTATTCCCACAGGTTAGACAAGCGCGATGGAAAGATAATGAAGGAAGCCTTTGATTTTAAAATAATTAAAGGAACAGCAATACTTAATTACACGCAAAAAAATTACTATGAATTGATAATTCCCTTAATCAAATCAGGCCAGAATAAAACAATAGAAATTGAATTTAAAACACCTCCTGTATTCGTAGAAAGAGAAATTGAAGAAAAAGACCTGGATGATTTGATTCCAAAAGAAGCAACCAATATAAGGATTTACAAAAACAACAGCAATATTGTAAGGGTTCTGAGCCGAGAAAAAGGAAACCTCATAACAAGCAAAGATGTTTCTAGCGGTCTGACAGAGGTTCTCACAGCAAGAGATAGAAAAGAACTTTTATTGAAGCAGCATCCGGATATTAAACTCAGATTTGAAAAAATAAGTATATACCAAAACACGTCGATAAAATATAACAATCTGACTCTGGATATAGGTGAAATCAATCCTGATGAAACCGATTTCTTTGAAATAACCGAAAATAACAAAAAAACAGATCAAGAAACAAGAAAGAAAAAAATAAACAAGGAAAGAATAAAAAAGGAAATAAAAAGCAGAATAAGAAAAGAAAAGGAATCAAAACCGCATGCAACAGGTTATGTTTCAGGAGAGAAAAAAAAATCAGAGAGCATAGAATGGAATATTAACAACATAAAAAGTAAAAAGGAGATCGTTATAGAGCCCGCCGGCTATAAAGTAGAACAATCTGAAAGCAGTACAGGAAAACCTGTCAAATGGAAAGTGACAGCAGGCAGCAATGTGATTGAATATCAAACACCTGCTCCAGAAAAAACAGAAATAGAAGACTATAAAGAAGGCAGACCCAGAAAGATTGTGAATATAAAGAGCAATACAAAGGATATCCATTATGAGAACATCACAGTTAGAACCCGGCTCCCTCCTGGAATAAACACCCCTGGCAAGATACACACAATAAAACAAAATAAAACCTTTGGTTTTGATGAAAAACCCGTTTTTGATATAGCTGTTAAAGAAGGAATAAGACTTTTATGGTTCAATGGAACAGACAAGCTTTTCCGTAATTCCATGGATGTAACGCTTGATAAAGCGCATAAAGTCAGATTATTGGATTCTGATAATGACGGAATCAATGACAGTATCGAATGGAATGTCCCGAAGCTTTCTGAACAGAGCTATGCCCTAGAGCAGGGCGGAATACAGGCATATGTTGAACACAGCTCTGGCTCAACGATTGCCCCAATCATTAAAAAAACCGGTGAAGGAAAATATGTGATTGAGGTTCCAAAAGAAAGAAGTGTAAAACCAGGAAGATACAGGCTTGTAATCCAGTCAGGATTCGATGAGGAAGAAATATGGTTTGACTGGGGTGTTGTTTCAATAAACACAAAGAAGAGCACCTACAAACCAGGAGAAACTGCAGAAATGCTTATAGTGACCCTGGACAAGGGTGGTTACAAGACCTATTCGCATTTAAACCTTACAATTACGGATCCAAACGGCATTAAAACAATACTTTCTAATGACATGGAAACAATACAGGGAATAAAAAAAGGCATCTATAAAGCTGAATATAAGACATCTGTTGAAGGCATATACATAATGCAGGTATCTGCTGAATCCTCTGGATTATCAAGCAGCATGACATCGCACTTTCTTGTCAAAAAGGATTATGAGTTTGATATAATAAGGAACATACCAATAACCATATATCCGGATGAAGGGGCCTTTGAATCATCCATAGAGATTAACCCGCTTATACAGACAGGAAAGTACTCCTTCAGGGAGTACCTGCCTGAAGAATTCAGGATTGCTGACAGTGGTGGTGCAAGAGTCTTTAATGAGAACGATTCCCTGGTTCTGGAGTGGAGTGGTCTTGAGGGGAGGGTTGAAGTGGAGTACTCTGCTTATGTGCCTAGTGTTTGGCCCTACCTTTACACACTGGGCCCTGCAGAGGTGGAACACGACAAAGGCATATTTACTGAAGCAAGGCCATGGTTCCTGGCAGCTGATCCTCCTGTGGGCTGGTTCAATACAACATGGGCATACAGGATACCTGTAAACATAACAAACCCAAACAACTATGACCTGCCGGAATATCAGGTTTATATGTCGATTGATACAGAATCCCTTCTTGCCAGAGGGGATCTGCAATCAGACTGCGGGGATTTAAGGATAGCAAACATGTCCGGAGACATTATACCCCACTGGTTTAATCCAAGCGCTTGCGGAAGGTCTGATTTCAGGATATGGGCCCAGGTTCCGAATATAACAGCCAACAACAACACCATGATATATGTTTATTATGGCTCTTTGACAACAGAGAGCCCTGTCACAGACCTTCAGGACACATTCAATTATTCCTCCCCCCAGTGCTTGTTTTATCCATTAACCACAGCAAATGACTATAATCCTGCTGTGATTGCATTTTATAATGACACCACAGTAGAGGTCGGAGCCAGTTCATGGACAATAGACGCAGGAGAACTGCTTTTGGTAGGAAACGACATAGGAACCACAACACCCATATGCACAGATAATCCCATATACGCTGGAAAGTACGATGACACCAACGGCGCTGGCGATGCCATGGTCCCTGTGGGGTGGGCAAGCAAGGAATTCAGGTACATGTTCTACAGAACTGATGCAGGTAGAGATGATGCTGTATACCTGCTTCCTTTATGGGGTGATGACGGCGGGAACGCGTACTGCGAGCACTGGACAGGAGTGCCAGGCGGTGGATGGACGCTTACAGAGAATGTCACCCTAACAAATAATACAGTAACACAGCTTTCTGACTGGACACAAAGAGTAACAACAATCCACAACTGCTCTGTGCCTGTCTTGGGGTTTGCAGAAAGCTCTGCCACATACGATGTAGGGCCGTTATACCCTGCCACAACAGACATGATATACGGTTTTGGGACGCAATACATGGATGCGCCTGCGCCTGTAAACAACACAAAGATTAAGTTATATTTCAGCGACGGCGCTTCATCAGTGACAGTCTCTATCAAGGATGAGGGAGGAGGGCTCCACATGCTTTCCAGGTATTACAGGGCTGTAATACCTGCGCAGATAATGGACCCTGCTGCTTATTATGATCAGGATGGCAGTAGTGAGTGGGATGGAAGCTGCAGGGGTGGCGACCCGAGCGGAACAGATCCATTTGAAGATTGCTACAGGTTTATGGACATGAGTGTTGAGGCCGCCATAGGAGAGGATGAGAACGGAAACCCTCTGGCAATAGGTGCAATGCAGACAGCAGACTCCAATGGAGTGGACTTATCAGTTTTCCTGCCTGAAAAGGAGTTTGCAGACAGGATAGTAATACCCTATGACACTGAATACATAGCCATAGCAGCGCTTTATCCTGACACAAACTGCACTCTGTGGAACGCCACTGATGATATATTCTGCTGGAGCGGTGATGCTGACCCTGCCAATAAACATGCCAACAGGTCATATTGCTTCAGCAACCTATCCACAGGCTATTCTTACCCATATGCAAACAAGATATACTGGGGAAGGAACTATGGCGGGATACTGGCATCTGAGAACTCCACAATAGTATGCAACAACACAATATTTGCTGCAGCTCAGAGGGAACAAAATGATGACGAGGTGAACCTGTTTGGTGTGCCTGCAAACAGAAAATACAATTATCCAGAGCCAACCCTTTATTACCATAATGAACAAACAATAATACCGCAGATGAATCTCACCTATGTTTTCCCAGAAACAGGCGGGTGGGGAGAAGGTCTGAACTTTACTGTGTGGCTGTGGGCACCCAATAACCAGACCATTGACATGCTTCTATGGATTTCTAACTACACAGTCGGTGTCGGATATGACTGGAAGCTTCACCAGAACAGGAGTGCTGTCGGATATGACCCCATGCAGAACTACACGATGACAAATGTCACATGGAACTGCAGCCAGCTGCTCGCAAATTACTCAAGTTTTCCAATGGCCCTTTACTTCAAATTCAATACAACAGACCCATACGGACATCAAAATGAGACAGAGGAGATTGAAGATTTTATACTTGAAGAGGATGATGTTAATACATACACAGATTTTCCTGATGCAGATACCATCATAAACAGAACAGACACATCAAAATTCATCCTAAAGGTATGGGATACTGATGCGCAGGAAAACCCGAACGGGGCAGGCGGATACATAAGTATAACAACAACTGATATAGCAACATGGGATTCCGGGGGATATGATGATACTGTAAACAGCACAGGTTATCTTACACGAACAATGAATTACTCAACATGGGGATGTTCGGGTATATATGTGATTGGACAGCACATGTGGAGAGGAGATACCAATGACACATGCTACAAAACCAACCTTACAGATTCCAGATCATTCTATCTGTATGGAACATTAAACAATACGCCAATCAATGAACCCAACGGAACCCAGAACTATACAAGAGGAAGTATAATACCACTTAATGTTACTGTTAAGGATGATTGTGACACAGAAAGATCAGGAGCTACTGTTATTTTCAACCTTACCAATGAGGATAAAGGAATATCTGAAACATGCACTGCAAGTTATCTGGGTTATGGCGGATACTATATCTGTAATTGGGATTCATCAGGAAAGGACATTGGAAGATATACTGTTGTAGCAAACATAACCGAGAATTATTTCAACAATATAACAAACTCAACAGAGTTCTATCTTTTAACACCACCGCAGCTAAACAACCCGTCTGTTACACCGTCTAGTGGTGGCTGGGGCAGGACGTATAATTATACAATAAATGTTTCTGATGACCCAGGAGAACTTGTGAATGTATCCCTTTATGTAAAGAAAACAGTTACAGGAAACTGGGAATTCGTAGGCCAAAAGAACTGTACAGGATGCGATGGTGATATAATATACTTTATAAAAAATTATACATGCAATGATGTGGAATGGTGGTATTATAAATTTAATGCAACAGATGAACTAAATAATATCAACACCACCAGTGAAAGCGCCAATTATCACTATGTAAATAAAAGCGAGGTTAATATATCATACGTAAGCGGAAACTGGTCCACAGCCACACAATATTCTCCTGCCATATTCATACTCAGGGTTTATGATAAAGATAACAACACATTCAATCTTAACCCAGCGGCTTATGTGTCATTTAATATAAGTAAGAATGATGCGAATGAGAACATAACAGATGGCTATAACACAACAAACTCAACGGGTTATGTGCACTACTACTTCTATCCAGACACAAGATATGAATCCGGAAACAGGACATGGCTGGGTTTCATAAACGAAACCTTGGACAGCTGTTATTCCTACAATGTTTCAGATATATATAATGTCACACTTGATGTTAATTGGCCTCCTGAATACACAAACCTGACAGCGCAGGGAGTGCAGGGAAGCGGTGGTGCAGGAGGATGGGGGGGAGGATGGACATTCAATATAACAGCATTCGATAAAGAAGGGGATGATGTAAATGTAACCCTTCAAATAGATTACGGGAATGGATGGCTGTATTTGCAAACACAAAATTGCACTGCGTGTTCATCCAACACCACGTTAAACTTCTCAGTGAACTTAACCTGCGCTTATGTTAATTCATCAGCAAGATACAGATTCAACATAACCGACAACGCTTCAACACCCAACACTCTTAACACGACAGCATATTCAATAAACATACAAAGAGACAACACAACCTACCAGATAATACAGGGTGAAGGCGGTATCACAGCAAACAGAAATGCCTCTCAAACAGCAACCTTTATCGTTCTATGGAAGGATCAAAACGGCTCAGCAATAAATGAAACAATAAATTTTTCTGTAACATATGATGTAAACAACTCATTCTGGTACATGATAGGAACCAACACAAGTAATGGGACTGAAGGATTTTATTATTATTCATTTGACCCGACATGCACAGGGCCAAGGTTTGAGGTGGGAAACAGGACATGGAAATCATTCATAGAGAACAGCCAGTGCTATGAGGACAATGAGACCAATGCATATAATGTAACAGTCATGGGAGATTTCAACATCAGCATAACAAATCCACTGCAAACCCCCACGGCATCAGATTATTATGACAGGGGAGACAGCATATACTTCGCAGCGGCCGTGCTCGATGACTGCGATGTGGAATTGGGTGGTGTAAACACAACGTTCTATGCAGAGGGACCCATAACAGGGACCTGTGATGATGTCACAGAGGTTGTAAGCGGTTACTATGAATGCTATTGGAACTCTGTAAATGCATCAGATGGGTGGTACAACGCAACAGCAAATGCATCCAAGGATTTCTACTACAATGCATCGAAAACCAATTACAATGATAGTCTAACTGGGTGGTTCTACATAAAGACAGGACCAACTCTGGATCAGGCCAACATGAGCCCGAGAACAGAATCATGGTCCATGCCAAAGAATTTTAGTGTGAGGGTGGATGACAACAAGGGAGATACAGTCAATGTAACCCTATGGGTAAAGGTTGGAACAATAACGCAAGCCTATGGTGTAAGATGCTGCGGTCCTGATTGTGCAGGATTCTCAAATAACTGTAGTGGAGTGACCCTGAACTGGACAGGAGTTAGCCTTAATTATTCATACTCCTGTGACAATTATGCAGAGAAATCAGCCATATTCTGGTTCGAATCATATGATAATGAGAGTTACAACTATAACACCACTGTGGCAGGGGGTGACTATGTTGATAACGACAATTCCTTTTACATGAACAAGGCTGACATAAACCTCACGCACGTTTATGGGGATGGAACAATTGCGAACCTGTCCAGTCCCGCAACCTTTACACTCCAGGTTTATGATCTGGATAATTTGGAAAATGAGACCAATTTCACAGGTAAAACAAAACCAAATGTAAAATTCAATGTCACAACGAATCAGGTTAATTATAATACAGTTAATAACACGGATGCGAATGATACTGGCCATGCAGAGGTTACATTTACACCTGATTGCAATTATGGCAATGGAACACAGTACTGGAGAGGTTATGTACAATCAGATTCATGCTATAATGATTACACATCAAACACATTTACTGTAGAATTGGACCTCCCTGAATGTTCACCGATGCTAGAGATAACATACAATTATTATCCAAGTGAAATATTTGAGAACAGATCCTTTGATGTGATTACAACACTAAAAGCATTTACAGGAGCTATAACCAATGCAAATGCAACTATAGATGTTCCTAACGGCTGGGAGCTCTATCCGTCTGCACAACAGGATATGGGCAGTTTTTCGATAAATGAAGAAAAGAATGTTACATGGACTGTTAATGCGACAAACTATACGCATTATTTTATCGTAAATTTAACAGCCAATTCCACAGAGGATGAAGATAATGACACTATTTCACAAACTTTATACAAAGAAATAGACAGAAATGCATCAGAATCCTTGCCGCAGAGCATAGAATATAACTCAGAATTAATAACATCGTTTCCCTGCCCTGCAGGAAATTACAGACTGGTGAACTTGACAATAAACTGGACAGGAAATGAGTCATATGCAAGGGTTTTTGTTTATAATTCAACAGCCTGGGTCGATATTCTGCATTCTTACTATACAAACACAACAGAAACAAAAGCGATATCAGTACTAAATAATCAGATAGCAGTCAATGGAACAGGCTATTGCCTTGCAAAAATCAGAAATGTGGGGGGCAATAACCTCACAATTAATAATATAACTTTAGAGGCATTTGCAAGCTCAAGGATCAGGGTTCTGGATATAATATCAAAAATAAATACCACTGAAACAAACGGGATGGAGCAGGGAGACGGTAATCTCAATATAACATTAAGGATAGAGAACCCAACCAGTGTTTCTTACACGGCTAATATAACCATTAACATAACCAACTCCTCTGGATATTCTATAAACTCTTCAACACATGAAGATGTAACCCTGAATGCAAACACAACAAGATATGAAAACTTCACCAATATAACTACTTCCACATGGTTGCAAGACACATATACAATAAATGCAACCGTTACCTATGCTTTAGGTCAGTCCCAAAGAGCAGAAACATTCATAATAAGGAATGTGACAATAACAGCAACATCAGTAAATTATATGTGTAATAACACTAATGAAACCTTAAATATAACAATTAATCATCCATTCAGTGATAAAATAGAATACAATGTAACATTTGAAAAACCATCAAACTGGAATATAACACCAGCATATAATTCAACCAACATATCAAATCCTTCTAATGTGACTTTAACATTTAATATAGCATCAAGTAATACAGATGAAAACATTACAATAAATGTGACTGTAAACTATACGTACCCCGGCATAGACAAAACAGAAACAACAACCCACACAATAGAAAATAGCAATAGTATAGGAATTCTTGAGATAATAAGAGAAACACCATTTATTATAGGAAACAACAAGGTCCTTGATTCTGCACTTGTTATACACAACAAGGGATGTGGTCCAACGACAGGGACGATAACACTGACAGAAGATATATTATCAGGATGGACTCCTGCAAACCCGAATATAGAAGGTAATGTGAGTTATTCATCTGATACGGATCTGGAAAACAATATACTTACATGGACCATAACAAGCTCTATCGGAGTGAATGAACATGCTGTGGCGACATATCAGATAAAAGCACCAACCGAAACATCAACACAGGGAACACTGTTTTACAATCTTTCATGGGATGGTTATAAGAATATCAATGAGGGTGAATCATTTATTATCCAGACAATGAACTATACCAATGAATCCCACCTCGAATTTGATTTGGATGTTTACCAAAAGGATGAGTTTC